>NZ_JAHHPQ010000715.1:0-5548 GCF_024606245.1 Endozoicomonas sp. SESOKO2 | reverse complement strand
CCTGAAAATTGTGTTGCCAGAGACGACCTGCATCTCTGGCAAACAGCCTGAGGCCTTCAAACGCTGCCTGCTCTGAGAGACCGGCCACTCCCTGCGTTTCATAAGGATAGTGGTGATAAAGGCGGGTATTTTTTTCATCGTCAAAGACATGTAGCAGTGCTGAACCATCAGGCTCCAGGGCAATGCTTGCCAGAGTTTCATCGGGTAATTGACAGGCTTTGAGCTTATCCAGGGCATGGGGCAGACGATAGATGCCCCGTGGTTTAAGCAGTGCGCTTTCAAGGCCCAGCTGATCCTTATGGTTTCGAAAAAAATCCAGCTGTGGCTGCTCGCGGATGAAGTCATGCCAGTTTTCTGTGGAACCAGTTTGTTGTTTCAGGAACTTGAAACGGCGATACCCATGAGGGACCTCTGTGGAAGGAAAAGCCAGACTGCGACCGTAAATTTCAATATTCCTGCTATTGATCAACTCTGCTTCCCAAAGCCCGGACATTTCCGGCACCGTCTCTTTTGGGTGTTTCCTGCCAAATTCAGCCACCTCGTGGAGGAAACGTTCGCAATAAAACCTGTCTGGATTAAGTACACAACCAGCACCAACTCCAAGGCCAATCAGATGCCATGGATAGTAACGTTTCCCTTTGTAGATCACGTCGTAGCATCGTTCAATAAACAGTGAGTCGCGATCATCAGGCGTAGCTGACAGGTGCCCAAGTAGTTTTTTTTGTATGCCCGGAGTGACAACCCGGAGCACTTGCGCAGAGTATTCAACCGGCAACCCTTTCTGATGTATTAACCTTATCAGTTCCAGTGTTTGCTGCTCATCCCTTAAAACGTCAGGGTGAAGCTCAAAATAGTTGATAACGGGCTGAAGTAACCGTGTTGCACGGGTCGAGGGTTTGTGTCTCAGGTAGTCGTGGTATGAACACTCAGCAGAGCGCAAGCTGATTGCTTTAAAAGTGGATGGCGGCAAGGATTTGAAGAGTTGCAGGAACTCAGCAAACCAGTTGACATTCAAAGGGAATTTTCCGTCTAAATGATTCTGCATACAACTCATCAGATGCTCAGAAGCGGTTAGCTTGAGCAGGGCGCTGCGTTGGGCTCTGGCCAGTTGACAGTCTTCCGCTTTGGAGATGCTCGCTGATGCTAATTGCTCGCAATGATGTCGGTATAACAGCAACAGCGGTGTTGCGCCGCTGTTGTCCTGTTGATTGGCCAGAGTCCCGGCGGGCAAGTACTGAAACAACTCGTCATAGCGAGGGGTATAAGCTTTCAGCCAGGAAGAATTGCATACCTCTCCGTGAGCTTTCATGCTTGGCAGTGCTGTCACCATAAGGTGCAAAATATTACCGCCGTTATTAAACTGATGCCCAAGTATTGTGGGAGAGGAGCCCGCCAGCAACCGCTTAAACAGTTCCCACTGGCCTAATACAAAGGCAGATACCAGAAGCTGTTCCCGCTCCTTATCATCCAGCTTTTTCAGTTCTTTCAGAATCAGTTTTTCATGCCTTTGTAGATTAACTTCCAGTGTAGAAAGCTGAAATGTAAAAAACTCTGAAGCCAGTGCAGTGGTGATTCCCTGAAGGAAATCCTGTGACGCCTCTGGGTTGCCATGCCTGATGCCCAGTGATTCGAAAATAGCTGTGATCAGATACGGTGCTGAACCCTCCGAAAGTCGCAGAGATTTATTGAGTTGCTCAAGAAATATGTGATGTTTTTTCAGCTCACTCAAAAGCTCATGGGCAACTTCCTTTAGGTACATACGAGGCAGATATGTTTCCAGAATTTCCATAAAGCCCGGATCAGCCTGAAACATCATTCTTTTGGCATCCTTGTCAAGAATCTTCTGCACGGTTTCAAGGCGTGTGTTAGCAAAGAGTTGTTTTAATAATTGGGAGGGGATCTGTATTTTATAATTCATCGACACCCCCTCAAGTCCCAGCCCCAAATCAGCCAGGGTTTGCAGAACGGAAGTATTTTCAGGAAGTCCAGGCTCCTCGGCGAGGTAGTTGACCAGTTTTTGCAGGGACTGTAGATAGAGTTTTTCATCCTCCCCAGGACGGTTGTGACTCATCCTGTTAAGATCATACTGGGCATTTTCTACAAATTTTTGAAACTTTTTATTGCCAAATGGAACATCAATTTTGCCCAGTGCATCCTGAACATGGGATATCCATTCACGACGCTGGTCACGAGTGGAAGTGATGTGTCGCTGCTGTAAAGAGTAACCAGAGAGCCCACCCGATCGAGCTGTCTGGTTGCTCAAGCCCAAAGTGGACGCAGGGGGGGAAACCACTGTTTCCGGTTCGGTCCAGCCGGGCAGGTGTAAGGGTGGAGTATTGGTCATCCGTGGCGGCATAATTTATTCCCTCAATAATTTGGTTTTTTGAAACGCCTGAATGAATAGACCGCTAAAGGTTGATTTCGTTCAAAAAGTGGAAAATCATGCCCGATCCCGGGAGTTTGATGGAGGTTAAGCCCTGACTGGCTGAAAAAACCATGGATGTGGTAGTCTCTGCCCTTATTTAACGTTAATCAGACAGACAGATTATTAATGAGTGATTCTGTAGACCCCAATGAGCTGAACAAAGCCAAACTCAACCTGGAAACCGCAAAAATTGCCTGGGAAGACCTTCAGCGCTACTTTGCTTCCGGCCACCTTCTGGCGGTTGCTCCGGATCTGGATATTGTTGCCGTCGCTCACAGCATCTCCATTGATGATAAAGCGACAGTAGAAGCCTGGTTGAATGAAAAAAAACTGGGACCGGTCAGTGACGATCAGGCCAGAAACTGGCATGAGCAAAAAGCGGATTTATGGGCCGTGGTGGTGCGACCGTGGGTGCTCGTTCAGGATAGAAACTGAGTGATATGCTGAAGATTTCCAATACCGTTACGATTCCCTCCGATGACATTGAGTTTAATTTTGTCCGTGCCCAGGGGGCGGGGGGACAGAACGTGAATAAAGTTTCTTCGGCGGTCCACTTAAGGTTTGATATCAGAGCTTCTTCCCTTCCTGACTTTTATAAAGAACGGCTTCTGACTTTCAATGACCAGAGGATTTCTTCCGAAGGCGTCATTGTGATCAAGGCACAGTCGTTCAGAACTCAGGAGAAAAATCGTCAGGATGCTCTGAATCGATTACTGGGTCTGATTCAAAAGGCGACGGTGGTGACTAAAAAAAGAAAAGCTACCAGGCCTACCCGTTCTTCGCAGAAAAAACGCATGGATCGAAAGCATCAGCGTGGTCAGACAAAAGCATTGAGGGGGCAGGTAAAAGGCTGGTAATGAGACAGCTCAGATAAACCGGACAACCATTCATTCCAATAGTTTACTGATCCCTTAACCGTCCTGTGGAAATCATTTGCGCATTCCACTCAGGAACTTTATCGCCACCCGATGACTCCAATGCAATCAGCCAGTGTGCTCGCAAAAATGAGCGACAGAGTGGATGTGGCGATACAGCTCGACTGGCACAAAGCCTATGAGGACAAAAAGGGAGATCCGCTCGGGCTGAATGAATGGAAATTTGAGGATGACCCGTTTGACGAATAGGGAGAGGCTGCCTGCCGATATCCCCAATAGATGGATCTACTTCTGCGCCCTCCCCGGACAATGGCGCTTGCGGAGCAGTCGTTCTCAAAAAAAGCACTCAACTCACTCCGGTGAACAACCAATCCGAACCCCTTCAGGAAAAAGGTACTCAAGTAACAGAGTTGTCAGATTTACTGTCAGAAACGGAACATTCCGTTGTGGAGAGTGTCTAGGCTTTATGAGTCATGGAATGCACAGGAATAGGAACAATGGATAGGCTTTCGACTTTGGACACATCCTCATTGAATCTTGTGTCGACAAAAGACGCTGAGGCCAGTGAGGATAAAACGGATAAGGCTGGCGCAAAATACAGTGTTGTGACACAGGATCATTGTTATATCAGACTTCCGCAGGAGCCTACTGATACACCAACGACCAGAGGAAAAAAAGCTGTTCTGAAAAGAGTGGCAACTCCTTGCGTCACCCCAGAGCCTCCTGCAAGAAAAGTATTGAAGTCTTCATCAACAGCCGGGAGCCTGCCGGGTTGTAGCTACGGCAATGCCTGTCAGCTTCATCGAGTTGTTCAGGAAGGTGGTGTTATAAAAGTCGAAACAGAAACTGTTTCCGGGAAACCAGGGCCTTCTTCATCCACAGCAGTTGGAAGCAATAAGCCAAGGGGCAAAAAAGCAAGACCATTTGAAGTAAGAAGGCAGATGAACAGGGATGCTGCTCGAAAATTCAGAGAAAATACAAAAATTCGCATGGAATACTTGCAAGAAGAAGCGGATAACCTTCGAATGCAAAATTTGCTTCTGACTGTTCAGAACATTGAACTGACAGACAAGATTTGCAATACGGAGGAAGAAAATCGGATTTTAAGTCAATTAGTCTCAGAGAAGGAATCTGTATCTAAGAAAACTGAATTTGTTCCTGGTTACTTCGAACTGGATGATCAAGGAATATTTGATACCGATGATGATGCCAGCTAAGTTCCTGCTGCATGTTTGACACCTTCTCAAAATAAGGGGTTCTGAACTCATTCGATAAATCCCCAACCAAGGACAACCGGGTGAAAGTGCGGAAACATGGCCGGTTATCGAATGAGCGTAAAACCCCGTACTTCCGGGAGGCTGACCGAGAATAGCACCCGTCCGGGCCCCCGGGTGTGATCAGGCGTGATGAACGACCGGCAGTCAGGCAAGGGCCATAGACCCGGCAGGCAGGAAACAACAGGGCAAGACCTCTGCAGCCACCCGGAGTGATTCGCAGTCTTGTCAGATCAGGCAAACCATTAAAGCCAGAAGTCTGGGCATCACTGGAACACTATGCCCATAATGACCAGCTCACTGCCAACCCTCATTCAGCCACCATCTGTGATCAATGAACTGAACTTTGACGCAGCGATGAAGGCATTTAATCGTTTTCAGGAGCTGGAAGAAAAAGAACTTGAAATGCTGGAACTTTATCGCCATCAGATGACTCCAACACAATTCGCCACAGTGCTAAAAAAAATGAGCGATAGAGTGGATGTGGCGACACAACTCGAATGGCAGAAAGCCTGTGAGGATAAAAGAGCGATCCGCTCGGGCTGAATGAATGGCTATTTGAGGATGATCCATTGGGCGAATAGAGAGATATTTCATGCCGTTACCCCCAACAGATGGGTCTACACCCCCACCCCCGGACAATGGTGCTTTGGCAAGCAGTGCTTCTCAAGAAGAGGGCTCTCAAAAAAAAGGTGCTCAACAACCAAAAAGAAAGCGCACCCGGGCAGGACGTCAGGCTGAGCCGACAGCGGGTGCCTCCAATATACCTCAGCATCAACAGAGTCCTGAACATCCATCACCAAAACTAAGGCGAGTTGATCAGGATCGCCGGAGTGTGGTCTCAGCCAGTGAGAGTCTGAACCCTGCCGCCACTCAGACGGACCCGGCTCCGATAGAGGAGACGATTGAATCCATGGAGGATGAAGATTCTGAAGACGCCACAGACATTCCCCCCGAGGTGCTCTCGGTGTTGG
>NZ_JAHHPQ010000714.1:0-13375 GCF_024606245.1 Endozoicomonas sp. SESOKO2 | reverse complement strand
GTGGATCAGGGAAGAGTTATTATAGGCGACCATGATCGTCCATTATGGGAGGCTATGAGAGCCCGTCGTAAAGAACTGGCAGAAGAGCAGAGTGTCCCTGCTTATGTTATTTTCAATGACAAAACACTCTATGAAATGCTCAATGTTAAACCCACCAGTCTGGAGGCTTTGTCTCATATTTCCGGGGTGGGTGAATACAAGCTGGAGAAATATGGGCAAACTTTCGTTGAGTTGATATCCGGGTTTGTTGTTTCGACTGTTTGATTTGAGTATTTGTTTCTAAGCTTGAGCATGGGAGCTCGTCAAATGACGCTATGGGTTTTTTGCCAGCTTTAAACAGGTTCATATGTCTCATACCATTCATTTGCCGTGTCACAGAGAGCTCACAGTGAATAATCCAGACTTGCTGGATAACATTTGTGAAAATGAAGTGACCTTTTGTTATAACGGTTTGCATGACAATCCAATACCAGACAATTACCAGCTATTTACCAGTGAGTTTGATTTTGAGTTCAGTGCGACTTTGCTGGGTGATGGCTTTCAAATGCTGGCACAAACCACAGGGACGTTTGACAAGCCGGTCGATGTTGGTCGATGCCCGGATAACGACAGTAGTTATCGGATTTATGGGGAACAGCAGAGAAAGCGTTATTACAACTACCTGATTATTGAAGGTTCAGCGGAGTATACCTTGTTTGGTTTTACCCGCTGTTATCGCTATGCGGGCTACTTCGAAGTAGTCAATGGTGAGAGCGGTATTATGATATCGGCATGCATTGATGGGGAAGGAACTTCTCCTCGGGACTCTGGCAGCAAAGAGCTGGAGTCAGTCGTTGTGCTAAGTGGAGATTCTTTATCTCAGCTGTATCAACAATACGCAAAGTTGATCGCTCAGCATCACCCCGCAAGGGCAGGCGTCGGGCAACCAGCACCCATCGGCTGGTGCTCTTGGTATGCCTATTATGCTGATGTCACCGGAGACAACATTCGCCAGAATCTCAATCTAATGGCAGGTGATCTTGGTAGCCTGGAGTGGGTGCTGCTGGATGATGGTTATCAGGCGTTTATGGGCGACTGGTTGTCTCCTTCGGATAAATTTTCCGGAGGAGTGAAAGAATTAATTGCGGATATCAGGCGCAAAGGAAAAAAACCGGCGATTTGGCTTGCTCCTTTTATTGCTCAGCCTGAGTCGCAACTGTTTGAACAGAATCCATCATGGTTTGTCCGCCATCATAACGGTGATCTCCTCAAAGCCGAAGATGTGACGTACGGAGGCTGGCGTTGTACCCCCTGGTATGTACTGGATACATCCAACCCCGAAGTACTAGCTCATTTAACTCACCTGGTCAGAACCATGCGAGAAGAGTGGGGTGTCGAGCTGTTTAAACTCGATGCCAATTATTGGGGAGCGCTTAAAGGAAAACGTTATCAGAGAGGCGTCACCGGAGTGCAGGCTTACCGAATGGGGATGGAGGCAATAGCGGAAGGCGCTCAAAATGCTTTGTTACTCGGGTGTAACGCACCCATGTGGCCATCTCTGGGACTTGTAGATGCCATGAGAGTCTCTGACGATGTGGAGCGGAACGCTCAGCGGTTTGAGCAAATTGCAAAAGAAACCTTCTATCGTAGTTGGCAGCATCGTAAATTGTGGCAAATCGATCCTGATTGCGGCACATTTGTTTCGCTTGCTAATCAATCAACGGATCGTTGTAATTACGACTTTCATCGTAATGTCTTACTTGCCAGCGGTGGGCTTTTGCTTTCGGGCGATCCGCTGCCTGATCTCACTCCCTTTGCTAAAAAGACATTAAGCAAATTGATACTGCGCCATCGTTACAGTCAGGACGCCGCCCAATTTACTTCACTGTCTTTACATCATGCTTCTCTTGCTTTAACAGAGGGTAAAAAGCTGCACTGTTTATTCAACTACAACGAGAACGCCAGGGAGGTGGCATTGACCTCCGATCAGCCGGTGTATTGGCGCGATTATTGGACTGGCGAGAAGTTAACTGAAGAACCTGTTCAGAAGGTGATGGTAGCATTGGATGCCGGGTTAACCAGCCGTGCAATTATTGCTTCGTGATAAGAGAAGTTCCCTCTCAAAAAAGAGTGGTTTCACCACTCTTAAATTGCCACTGAAGTACAGGTTCTCAAACGCTGATTCTCTCAACGAACTTCAAAGGTTCCCGGCACTGGGTACAGAGATAGACGGTACCTTTTACTGCCCTGTTATGGCGGATGGTACTGAGTGGGATGGTCTTTCCTTTACAGCTGCAACTATACAAAAATGGCCTTTTACTGGTATTGCTGGTGTTGTAGCTGTGCGTTCTACGGGCCGGCAGTCTGAAAACCTCTTCCATAATCCATTGCCACTCCCTGCCATGGGGACGGATTTTTCTGCCAAACAGTTGGTGAGCAATGAGGTGTGCGACTTCATGGCCCACGGTATGCGTCAGAAAATGCTCCTGGTTTTCTTTAAATAGTTGCTTGTTGAGGCGTAACAGGTTTTTTTCTGTCCAAGCCTGACCGGCGGTTTCACCTCTTAAATTGAGGCTGATCTGTGGACGCGGAAATTGTTTAAGAAAGTGCCGCTCAGCCAGGCAGTAAAGCTCACTGACCCGTAACTCAATGGCAGGCAAATAGAGACATTGTGTATTCGACATAAACTAACTGATTTGAAAAACTTTCCAGAGGATAGATCAGGGAAATTGTATCTGTACAGCTTGCTTATTGGAATAATCAGACAGGGTTCAGGGCGTCGCTTCCAGATGATATGACTTAATTCATCTGGCCTGACGCTGAAGTTTTAGTGAGCTTGAATGTATTCAGGGCCTACACCCATGCCCCAGAAAATAACAGTGGTGATCATAATAGAGACCAAAACAACCAGCCCGATACAAAGCACTGAGCTGGCATAGACAAATCCCTGCTCTTTGGGTATTCGCATAAAGGTTGGCAGACCAGAATACAACATCCATGCAGAGCAGGAAGTGGCAATGGTGCCTGCGACGATAGTCAACCAGATAGAGGGATAAAGTCCGCAGAAGCCCGCCAGGAAGAGTGGTGCAGCTGTGTAGCAGCTAAATGCAACACTCTGTGTCATGGTGGGCTTGCTGCCAAAGGTTTCTGCCATCCATTGGATGAATGCACCCATAACAGCAACACCGGCCAGTATGGCCAGCCAGGCAAAAAATGCCATGTAAGCAGCACTGGCTTCTGTTAACTTGATGACCTGATCACTGCCGGGGACTGTCCAACCGGTTCGAGTCGTTCCCAGATAAGTACATATGGCTGGCAGGGCCGCCAGCCAGATGACCTGACCCAGGTAGAGGCGAAGAATACCGGGAGGGTGCTCTCGAATAATGCTCCACTCTTCTTCGGGACGAGAGAGAAGTCCCCAAAAATGACTTAATATCATGGTGCAACCTCCATTATGGCTGTACCAGTAGCTGGTAATCCTTACATTGAACTTTGTAATCAGCTACAAAACAGCGGCTAATATGTTGTTATTATTCACTGCGTCAGGCATCGGTTCTTCCTGTTCAACAGGATCGTTTGATAGCCTTGATTTCAGTGTCTAATTATTTCTAACACGATGTAAAGTAATATCGTCCAAAGGCAGGTTATTTATTGAATAATACGGCAATTATTTAGCACCTTATCAGCCACCTGATAGCTTAGGTCATGACAGGTTAGGTGGATCGTAAGGTCAGGGGGCTAGTATGATAGAACTCCGGAGTGATTAAATGCCTCTGAGGCGGTGCCGTTTTTGTTGAAGTATTGTGTGGAAAGAGTCGTTTTTGCCAAGCTGGCTCAGGAGTATTGCTAATACCATGATGAATAAAATTGATCGTTATTTTCTTTTGCTACTGGCGGGACTTGTCGCTCTGGCAAGCTGGTATAACAAAGATTTTCAGCCTGTTAAAGAGCCCGCAGTAGAACAGGTAAAAAAGATCAGCAAGGAGGAGGTTAAGAAAAAGGTTCAAAAGGATATTCCTGATTTTGCCTCCATCGAAGACGTCAACAAGAAGAAAAGTCACTTCTTTGGCTTCATCAAGCAAATGGTTGATGAAGAGAATGAGCGTCTGGCGGGTATCCGTCAGGAAATTAAAATGCTAAGAGACAAATCGACTCTGCATGAAGCCGAAGAAAAGTGGTTATTTGATATTGCCAGAAAATTCAGGGTGGATGAAGAGTTTAGAGTCAGTGATGATTTTTATGACGACCTGTTGAGTAGGGCGGATGAGATTCCGGTCTCTCTTGCTTTGGTGCAGGCAGCTAACGAGTCGGCCTGGGGGACTTCAAGGTTTGCCGTTGAAGCCAACAATTACTTTGGCCAGTGGTGTTTTACTCCGGGCTGTGGTGTTATTCCCGGTGAGCGTCCGGAAGGTGCGACTTACGAGGTCAGGAAGTTTTCTTCAATGGCTGCATCGGTTCGGTCTTACATGCACAATCTCAATACCAGCCATCATTATGAAGGTTTGAGGGAGCTGCGCTCAAAAAGAAGATCCATGGGGAAGCCAGTTACCGGTCCGATGCTGGCACATGGACTTCATGCCTATTCCTCAAGAGGGATCGATTACATAGAAGAGTTGATATTCATGATTGAGAGTAACGATTTACTAAAGTTCGATCTGGAAAAGCCTTTAACGGATCAGTATTAATTGATGGATGACTTTGGTAATAATGCATCTAATGATACTGCTAATGCCTCAGCAAACGACTCCCTCCGGTGCATACCGGAGGGATTGTATAAATAGCGAAGCACGCCATTGAAAACAGAAGATTGTTCAGTCAGGGGGGGCATGGGGCAGGATCAGGGGAATCCGTTATTACGGGAACTTTGCCAGTAAAAACTGTCCGATCTTGCCTGATAAGCCTAAAGGTTAATCAAATTTACAATGGAGGCTTGTTCAGGCTTTTCATCTTCATCGTTTTGATCCCTGAAGGTCAGAGGTACATCCACCGGGTCAAATGCTGTGTCACCCTCTTCAGCAGGCTGGCCATCCGCCACCAGATTTCTGAAATCAAATAATGAGCTGTCTGCCAGATGGGAGGGAGCTACGTTTCTCAGAGCTCTGAACATACTTTCCATTCTGCCGGGGAAGCGCTTGTCCCAATCAGTGAACATAGCTTTGATCGCTTGCCTCTGAAGGTTTTCCTGAGAGCCGCAGAGGTTACAGGGGATAATCGGAAATGCTTTGAACCCGGAGAAACGGATAATATCTCTTTCACGGCAGAAGGCCAGAGGGCGGATAACCGTGTGCTGACCGTCGTCACTAACCAGTTTGGGCGGCATGGCTTTCATCTTGCCGCCATAGAACATGTTCAGGAACAGAGTTTCTAAAATATCATCCCGGTGGTGGCCTAAGGCAATCTTGGTGGCTTTCAGCTCGCTGGCTGTGCGGTAGAGAATGCCCCGGCGCAGGCGTGAGCAGAGTGCGCACGTGGTTTTTCCTTCAGGCACCTTCTCTTTGACAATGGAGTAAGTATCTTCTTCGACAATGCGATACTCAACGCCCAGATTTTCAAGATAATCAGGCAGCACATGTTCAGGGAAGCCAGGCTGTTTTTGATCAAGGTTAACTGCGATAACGTCAAAATTGACCGGCGCATAGGTCTTCAGATTCAGCATAATGTCCAGCAGGGTATAGCTGTCCTTTCCCCCTGACAGACAGACCATGATGCGGTCACCATCCTCAATCATGTGGTATTCAGCGATGGCCTGACCAACCTCTCGTCTCAGGCGTTTCTGTAGCTTGTTGAAGTTGGTTTTTGCGCTTTTTGTCTGACTCTGCATTTTGGTTCTGTCTTGTCTCTCAAAGTACCCAACTTCATTTAAAGCCCGGAAAGGGGGCGGTTAAACCGGGTGACTTACAGCTCTGAATAATGGTCAAACGGGCAGGAACCCGAAAATTGAGGACATTATAATAAAAGGTTTAACGATAGGCATCAGGGATATCTCCCGAATTTCGCAGGGCTGCATGCGACTGTTGCGAATGAGCTGTCGAAATATAGTTAACTGTGGCTATGCTTAGCTAATGGACAGAATGCGAAGGGACATAGCATCCAGTCGTTTATACACACAATAATCGTCGACATTTATTCAGGGGATTTCCATGGCTGATTACGAGAAACTTAAAGTCTGGTTATTGTCTCGCAGAGATGAGTTGAATGTTCGTCTCGGAAACATCAGTAAAGATATGACTCGCAGGGCCAATGCCGATTGGTCAGAACAGGCGCAGGAGAGGGAAAATGATGAGGTTATTGACCAGCTGGGTAATGATGCCCGGGCTGAACTTAACCTGGTTAACAAAGCGCTGGATCGTATGAATCATGATGATTACGGCTTCTGCACCGGCTGTGGTGACAAAATCATTGAAGCCCGTCTGATCGCGATGCCATACGCCGATCTGTGTATTAAGTGTGCAGAAAAGCGCGATCGGGCCAGCTGACGTCATCAGCTCTGTAGGGGGCAATTTCGGGTTTTGCGTGCGGCTCTCTCGCTGGCGTACTCGAAGCGATCCTGTCGGAGTAACAGTCGCTCAGTGCCTTTGAGCAGAGGACGGCAATTTTCATTCAGTTTGAGTGCACCGTGCCCTTCTACGTCAACATTTATAAACCCTCTGGATACCAATTGCCGAAAAATTGAACGCCACTCGCTCTGTTTGAACTCACTGCCTATACCAAAAGTGCTTATCTGCCTGTGACCAAATTGGTCGACCTTGGCCGTTTCTTTGCCCATCAGCACGTCAACCAGATGAGAAACACCAAACATCTGCCCTGTCCGGTAAACACAGGAGAGTGCTTTTCTGGCTGCTTCCGTGCCATCCCAGGTCGTCACCGGCTCCAGACATAGGTCACAGTGTCCACACTTCTCTTTCAGGGGTTCATCAAAATATTCCAGCAACACCTGACGGCGACATCCGGTCACCTCACAAAGAGACAACATGGCCTCCAGCTTCTGCTGCTCAACTCGCTGAATTTCAGGTGCAGCGGTAGAATTTGACTGGATCTGCCGCAGCAACATGACATCCTGCAGGCCATAAACCATCCAGGCCGTCGCCGGGAGTCCATCACGACCGGCACGACCGGTTTCCTGATAATAAGCTTCAATGCTCCTTGGCAGATCCAGATGAGCAACAAAGCGAACGTCTGACTTATCAATCCCCATGCCGAATGCCAGTGTCGCAACAATGATCATGCCGTCTTCGTTGAGAAAACGGTGTTGATTATTCTTGCGATCGGGGTTCGTCATACCACCGTGATAAGGCAGTGCTTTTCTACCCTGGGCATTCAGCCAGGCAGCAGTATCCTCCACCCGCTTTCTTGAAAGACAGTAGACAATGCCGGAATCTTCAGGATGCTCTTTTTCCAAAAATCGCAGTAACTGTTGCTTACCCTGCTTCTTCTGACTGATTCGGTAAAAAATATTGGCCCGGTTAAAGCTGTCGACAAACACTCTGGCCTGTTCCAGACCCAGACGGTCGATGATTTCCTGACGGGTTCGTTTGTCTGCAGTGGCGGTGAGAGCAACCCTGGGAACGGTTGGAAAGCGCGTTTTCAGTACTGAGAGCTGTAAATATTCGGGCCTGAAATCATGCCCCCATTGAGACACACAGTGAGCCTCGTCAATGGCAAAAAGGGAAATTCGTATCTGATCCAGCTTCCTCAACATCATTTCAGTCATCAGACGCTCAGGAGCGACATAGAGCAGATCAAGATGCCCGGTAAACAGTTCCTGTTCGATTCGATAGTGCTCTTCCATGGCTACGCCTGAGTGCAAACTTTCGGCTCGAATACCTATCTGCTTGAGATTACGGATCTGATCTTCCATCAAAGCAATCAGGGGAGAAACAACGATGGCCGTACCGGCCATAACCAGAGCCGGTACCTGATAACAAAGTGATTTACCACCGCCGGTAGGCATTAGAACCAGCGTATCACGCCCTTCTGTGATCTCCCTGATGACCTCTCCCTGAAAACCACGGAAAGATTCGAACCCGAAAGTATTTTGCAGAACATTCAGAGCAGGGTCAGTCATTACAGTCCAGTGCACATTTAAACGACAATGATTAATCACATAAGAAAAGACAGGTCAGTATAGCATCAAACGAGCATAAGACTTCAAAGAGTTTAACCTTGAATAAACAGGAATCTTTCAGAAAACTGCTGTAAACTTCCAAACTTCAATTCACACCGGATTTTCTTTAAATGCAGGACATCTGTTCTACTCTGGAGCCGCTGCTGAACAGGTATGCGGATGAGGAAGGTTTTACCTTCAACGCCATCCATGGCTTTTATACCGCCATGGCCATCATCCCTTTCAATTTAAAGACTGATGAGCGTAATGAGATTCTTTTTGGAACTCTGGTAACGCTTTCCAGAGAAGATTCAGTTCTGCTGGAACAGGCTCTTGATCAGTTGTCACGAGCGATTGATCGGCAGTTCAATGAAGAAGAGGGCTTTGAGCTCTCCTGCGAGGAATTTGCCGACCCGGATGATGAAAACCTGATGGACTGGTGCTGCGGTTTTATTCAGGCCCATATCATGTCGGAAGAAAAGTGGTTCCAGGAAAATGAACAGGAAGTCAGTGAATTGCTGCTCCCGCTCATGCTCGGCTCCGGACTGTTTGACGACGAGCCCGAGTTTGAAGCGATTCTGGAAAATGAAAAGCTGACTGAAGATATGTGCAGCCAGATACCCGAAGTGTTAATGGAGCTTTATCTGTTGTTTAATTCTCCAGAGGAAGCCAGCGGCAAGTCATCTGTCAAACCATCAAAACCTGCCCGCAAAGATTCACCTCACAAGCGCCACTGAACACGAACCGCGCTGCTCAGCAATCATGTGAGCAGTGCTTTGTGCCGTAGCGAACGGTGAGCTATGCCAGAAATATGACACCCTTCAACAAGAATTCTCTGTCAGCCCCAACAACAACCGACTCAATGGAAAAAGTCACGTAGCCATTTATACTGCAAGAATCAGGGAAGATTCTCAGGAGAGAGGTTGTGGGCAATCCGATCAACAACAGCGGGGCTTCTTCAATAAGCCATTCTCAAACAACAGGCGCTGATCCACAGAATTCAATTACCAAGACAGTCAAGGTCAATGGCAAACTATACAACTGCAGTGCTTCGAAAGTCTGGGGATTAAGAGTTGCTCGTGAGGTTCTCGGTGTTCACGGTTTGGTTAAACCCGTCTATGACCACTTCCATAGCAAGCTGCATGAACATCGCGCTGACCATGCAACGAATCCATCAAAACCGCCTTCAACACCCCTTTCGGAAAGGAATGCCCGCCCTCTGCCCAAGCTCCCCAACAAAATGAGTGAGCAACCCGAAACGACCCGTTCAAAACCCGCTGACACACCACTTGCAGTTAGAAACAGCACTCCGGAAACCCCACCAACTAAAGCCCTGTCCGTTCCTGAAATCATTGATGGCATAGACTATGGCAAATTTGATGATGATTCTGGTTTCTCACTCAGCAACTTCTCAGACGCCGTCCGGCAGCTCCCCACTTCGGATATCAAGGATTTAATATCAAAACTTAGCCAAAACCAAGACGATAGCTACAGCACAGTCAAGCAAGAAGTACGAGAAATTTATGCCGAAAGAAAAGTCACCGAAAAGATGAAAAACTTTAACGGTGACGTAAAGGGTTTAAAAGAAGAACTTGCCACACATTACGCAAAAGCCCCCATGCTCGCGGCTGCGATGGGCGCAGAGGTAGATCGTCAACTGAATATTCAGGAAAGCCCTGACTCCCGATCCCGCGAACTTAAAGAACTGACTCCGTCCTTGCAGGGTGTGTATGGCTCGAACAATGGGTCCCAACTGACATTTGGCTCTTATGAGGGAGCTCCACTTAAACTGGATCAGACATTCCCCTTCCAGCCTGACGACCCTGTCATTACAAAGCAATTCAGCGATATTCAAAAAGACAGCCCAGATATACAAAGTAAATTCGATCAAGACCCTGCTTTCAAAGCTCAAGCACAGCCAAAATTCAAAAACATCTTTCAGAGCGATAAAGGCAAAGCATTCGCACCGGGAGCTCCCTATCATGCCGCCAAAGTTGACCTGCCTGGTGGCAGCTTTATCGCCAGTCAGGGACCGGTTGAAAAGACAGAAACCAACTTCATTAAGATGCTGGCCCATCATCGTCCTGCCGTTTCAGTCTCTCTTGTTAACGCCAAGGAACTGCAAGATCCGAAAATTTCCGGGCAGAGAATTAATAAGTGTTCTATTGAAGTAGGCCCGAAGAATGTGGGTGAAGAAAAAGACTACGGCGGCGTTAAGGTTAGACTGGATGGGCAGTATTCGTTTGATAATGATAACGTCACCGTCAAACAATTCTCCGTTAATGGAGAAACACAGTTCAGGGTTTACGACAAAGGCTGGGCAGACCATTCTGCCGGCAACCCGGAAAGACTGGCAAAACTGTCGGTACTGGTTGAAAAGTTACGTCAGCATCCCTCTGTTGCAGCCAGGTCAGACAACCCCACCGTCGTCAACTGCAATGCGGGGGTCGGCAGAACCGGAACTTTCGTAACGATTGATAACAGCCTTAGGCAGTACCAAAAGACAGGAAAAGTTCCACAAGATTTCACTCAAACCATTGCTACCGCCCGTGAGGTCAGAAACAAATTCGTGCAAACAGCAGGACAACTCAATACCGTCACGGCGGTTCACGGACAGTTCACACCATTGTTTGATCCACTGCTGAAAGAAGCAGGGCTGACCGTTGCTACACCTGCAGAACCCCCTGTTAGCCGCCAAAAAGCCCCGGACCCTGAAGATAACGGACTGGGGTATGGTTCAGAAGCCTATGCCACCGTTGACAGGGAAAAGCTAAAAGCGGCCCAAATCAGAAGAGACAATGAGAACGACCTTTACGTCAATACCCGTTTTGCAAAGACAAGTGAGACTGCTGTTGAAAAGGCTCCGGACTTACCGCCCTCACCACCCGTGCCTGCGAAGAGATCGAAATACAATGGCCCTAAAAATGCTGACCAACTGCTGAATAAAATTACTGGAGGCGGGTACGGAAATACAATACAAACATTCGATGCCAGGAAACTGACCACTGAACTGACCCATGTCTTGCGTCAGGCAGATCAGGAGCAACTGAATGAGATTGTTAATTACACCGAGACCTTAAAGGCAAACAGTGATTGGCATCAGGTAGGCGAGATCATGGAAGAAGCCATCAAAAACCACAGACGCCCGCGCAACCTTCCAAGAGGATAAGTTCGCAGCTGATTGATTTTCTCAATACAAAAATACCGGCATCCGCCGGTATTTTTGTATCTGCCTGTGCAATCAGTTGGAAGGAATCCCATCCAGGGCATCAATAACATCTTCCAGCTCAGCGATGGTCTGCCGGATCAGTTGCTTGTATTGAGAGGAGTCCAGCTTCTGCACTTCGCCCTTGAGATGATTGCGGGCACCATCAATGGTAAAACGTTTGTCGTAGAGTAAGCTGCGAATTTGCCGAATGAGCAACACATCCTGACGCCGATAGTAACGGCGATTCCCACGCCTGACCGGTTTTAGCTGCGAAAACTCCTGCTCCCAGTATCGAAGGACATGGGATTTCACCTGACACAAGTCGCTGACTTCACCGATGGTGAAGTAACGCTTGCCGGGAATGACAGGGAGATCACTCTTCCTGAGCTCTGTTTCCTGCATAAGCCTCAACTCGTGACCTGAGTTTCTGGCCGGGCCTGAAAGTCACCACCCTGCGAGGAGAAATGGGAATCTCTTCGCCGGTTTTAGGGTTTCGGCCGGGCCGCTGACTTTTGTCGCGCAGTTCAAAGTTACCGAAGCCGGATAACTTGACCTGTTCATTATTCTCCAGTGCCAGACGAATCTGTTCGAAAAACTGCTCGACCATATCCTTGGCTTCGCGCTTGTTCAAACCGAGTTCTTCATGAAGACGCTCGGCTATATCCGCTTTAGTCAGAGCTCCCATGGATAACTTCCGCTCTCTTATAACCGGGGCTGCGAACTGTTGAAAGCCTGCTTAGAAAGCAGGCCCGAAACAGACCGCTCGCATTGGCTGATTAGCTACGGAGACTGGCACCCAATTCCGATTCCAGCCGACTTACGATGCTGTCAATCAAACGATTAACTTCTTCGTCTTTTAGAGTGCGGGAAGCGTGCTGCAAGGTCAAGCCCAAAGCGAGACTCTTGTGACCTTCTGCAATGCCTTTTCCGGCATAAACATCAAAAATACGAACATCTTTCAACAATTCGGAGGCTTCTTCCCGAATGACCTGGTTGAGACTGTCAGCAGCCACTTCCTGCCTGACAAGCAAGGCCAGGTCACGACGAACTTCAGGGAATTTGGACAGTGGTGTGAACTCTGTCACCTTCCCCTGGCTCACTGCTTCCAGACTGGCTTCAAACAGGAGCACGGCACCGTGCAAATCCAACGCTTTCGCCAGACTTGGGTGCAGAGCGCCTACGTGACCAATCACCTTGTCATCACGAATCAGCGCTGCACACTGACCTGGGTGCATGGCATCATGACTGGCTTTTTCGAAACGGAAATCCCCTGCCGCACCACCGAGTGCCAGCAGAGCTTCTACATCCCCTTTCAGATCATAGAAGTCCACGGGCTCAGCTTTAATCGCCCAGCTTTCAGGATAACGACTGCCGGTAATCACAGCAGCAATCTGGTTTTCCTGTCGCAGAACGTCATCCTCACGAACAAACGTCTGGCCGGTTTCGAACAGACGAACCCGGCTATGCTGACGATTCAAATTGTAACTGACCGTTTTAACCAGACCTGGCAGCAGCGATGTTCGCATGACAGAAAGATCGCTGGCGATGGGGTTCGCCAATGCCACGGGCTCACACCCCGGATCAAACAGCTGATGCAGCTTCGGATCAATAAAGCTGAAAGAAACCGCTTCCTGATAGCCACGCCCCACAAGAATACGACGAATGTCAGATTCTTTAACCTTGTTTTCATCCACCTGCTTAAGCTTCAGAAGCGCCGTTGGAATGGTTTCTGGCAGACGCTCATAACCGTAGATACGACCCAGCTCTTCTACCAGATCTTCTTCTATAGAGATGTCAAAACGCCAGCTTGGCACTGAAACGCTCCACTCACCTTCCGCCGTGGAGTTCATCTCAAGGCCCAGTCGCGTCAGCAAAGCTTCAATCAGATCATTCTCGATAGTGATGCCTAACAGTGAAGCGACTTTCTCAGCCCTCAGATGAACCGTGTTCAGAGCAGGCAGATTGTCTTCACTAACGACCTCAGAAACAGGCCCGGGTTGACCACCGCAGATGCCCAGAATCAGCGCTGTCGCTCTCCCACACGCCTTACGCTGCAACTGGAAGCCGACACCACGCTCACAGCG
>NZ_JAHHPQ010000713.1:0-1120 GCF_024606245.1 Endozoicomonas sp. SESOKO2 | reverse complement strand
GTCTTCTCCCATATCCTGACTTTATTTGGCTGTGTCCTGCCGGGCATGAACATATTGATCCCTTTTCTGATCTGGTATCAGAAAAAAGATCAGTCTGCGTTTATTGCCCATCATGCTAAAGAGTCTTTGAATTTCCAGATTACCGTGATGCTGGTGATTGCCATCTGGGGATTACTGAATGCCGTTCTGATCGGACTGCTCTTTCTTCCCCTGATTCCGTTTGCAGTGGTTTTTGCCCTGATTTTTGTGATCCGGGCCAGCATGAAAGCCAGCAGCGGAGATGAGTATAGATATCCGGTATGCCTGCGTCTGGTCAGCCTTTAATCGGTTCAATGCAGAAAATAGAGAGGCCGTTCAATGGGCTTAGCGAAAAGAATTATTCCCTGTCTTGATGTTGATAACGGCAGAGTGGTGAAAGGCGTTCAGTTTCTTGATATCCGTGATGCCGGTGACCCTGTTGAGGTGGCTCGTCGGTACAACGAAGAAGGTGCTGACGAGATCACCTTTCTGGATATCACTGCCAGCCACGAAGACCGCGACACCATGGTTCATACGGTTGAGCGCATGGCCAGTGAAGTGTTTATCCCTCTCACAGTCGGTGGCGGCATTCGCAAGGTGGAAGATATTCGTACCATGCTTAATGCCGGTGCCGACAAAGTTAGTATTAATACGGCGGCTGTCTTTAACCCTGAGTTTGTTCAGGAAGCTGCTGATCGTTTTGGTAGCCAGTGCATTGTTGTTGCCATCGATGCCAAGAAGGTCAGCCTGTCAGACGAGCCTGATCGCTGGGAAATCTTTACCCATGGTGGCCGAAAGCCAACCGGGTTGGATGCCATTAAGTGGGCGAAGAAAATGGAACAGCTGGGAGCCGGGGAAATTCTGCTGACCAGCATGGATCAGGATGGCGTGAAAAACGGTTACGACATTGGTGTGACCCGAGCCATTTCCGATGCCCTGGAAATACCTGTGATTGCTTCAGGTGGTGCGGGAAACCTGGATCATCTGGTTGAGGCTGTAAAAGCAGGCAAGGCCGATGCAGTGCTGGCGGCGAGTATTTTTCACTTTGGTGAATACTCTATCCCGGAAGCCAAGGCCTACATGGCCAGGCATGGCATTGAAA
>NZ_JAHHPQ010000712.1:0-1263 GCF_024606245.1 Endozoicomonas sp. SESOKO2 | reverse complement strand
GGGCTACAAGGTCAGAGCACGTTATAACCCTGCTTATGGTGTGGCGCAACAGGGCAGAGCAGAGCATGACACCCCTGAGGAAACGGTTATGCACCGACCTGTGGATATGATCATCTGTGCTGGCGGAAAAAATAGCAGGCTGGGAAAAAAGTTCCTGAGTGATGGCATGGACGACTGGGGCAAGCCATACGCTGCTTGCAGCTGGGAAGGTAAACAAGGTGAGGAATTACCCAACCAGGGGCTGAATACCTTTAAGGATTTCAGGAGGACGGTGATCTTCAACAAAGGTTTTCATAAGCACTTCAAGGAGCAGCTTTACCGGGAGTTGCAGATGTTAAAAGAGTCTGATGACCCCATAAGGAACGTTGTCTTTCCAGAGGATTTGGAAAAATTGAAGAGCCGGACGTTATCTACATCTAACTTAGTGACTTCAGCACTCAGTCGATTCAATGTTTTTCTCACCTTGGCTTTGTCCTCAAATAACCGCCCATCCAGGTAAGAAAATTCGCTGTGACTATCAAATTCAATTTTCAGTTTCGGATAACGCTTCAGGTCTTGAATAAAGCGGTAGTCTTTTTCCTGTACCAAATTTTGTTGGTCGCAGTGAATGTCAAGCTCAAGGCATTGAGCATTATCAAATATTTGTCCCACCGCTTTGTGGAGGGGGACTGCACGCTCCTGATAATAATATCTACATAAGTCGTCATTCCAGATTGACAATAGATCATCATACTCATCCTGCGACAGCCGTTCAGTCAACGAATGAAGAATTTCCCGAAGCACCTCTTTGACCAGACACTGAAAATCCCGGGATTGACCGGTACGAGCAAAATGCCGCTCCAGCCTGCCAAAATCCTGATCCAGCCTGATGTCATGCCTGACTCGGCCTGGTGTGAGTAGTGAAGCCGTATAGTAGCCTTTAACGGCCTTACGAGTGAAGTGTATAGATAACGCCGGAATCCTGTCAATCAGTCTCGGCAAGGATTTTATTCCCTTTTCCGCCTCACTGAGCATCGTGTTTACGTTCTCAGACCTGAGAACAGCATAGAGAATTTTACCCCTTATGCTTTCTCTTTCCGGACGGCTGAAACCCGGAATAACCCCTTCAGCCACATCAATTACCAGACGTTTTCTATCCTTTTTAGTCAGCTCCCCGCTCTCAAGAGCCTTCATCACCTGGTCATGCAACAAAACCTCTGCTTCACGCTCCCGGGCTCTTTGCGCTTTCGCGCCGTGAGTGGGAGAAAGAAAGGCAAACAGCCT
>NZ_JAHHPQ010000711.1:0-2056 GCF_024606245.1 Endozoicomonas sp. SESOKO2 | reverse complement strand
AAGAATGGTCGAAAGCCAAGAGAGAAAGGCTACACCTATTCTTTTGATATGCTGGGTGAAGCGGCACTGACCGAAAAAGATGCACAGAAATATCTGGCTTCCTATATGGCGGCTGTCGAGTCCGTTGGCCTGGAACAGAGTATCGGTGATAAAGGCCTTCGTCCCACCGTTTCTATCAAACTGTCTGCCTTGCATCCCCGTTATGAAGTGGCCAATGAAGCCCGTGTTCTTAAAGAACTGTTTGGCAGTGTGCTGGGACTGATTCGAAGTGCCAGAAGTCTGAATGTGGGAATCACCATTGATGCCGAAGAGCAAGATCGCCTTGAGCTGTCACTGAAACTGTTCGAGAAGCTCTACCGTCATCCTGAATGCCGGGGGTGGGGTGGTTTTGGATTGGTTGTTCAGGCCTACGGTAAGAGAGCACTCCCCGTTCTTGCCTGGTTGGCTGCTCTGGCAAAAGAGCAGGGTGATGAAATTCCTGTGCGTTTGGTAAAAGGCGCCTACTGGGACAGTGAAATCAAACTGTGTCAGCAGTCAGGATATTCCGGCTACCCGGTTTATACTCGCAAAGAAGCAACAGACGTCGCTTATTTGGTGTGTGCACGTTTTCTGCTGAGTGAGCCTGTTAAAGGGACTATTTATCCCCAGTTTGCTACCCACAATGCTCATACTGTCGCCAGCATTCTGAGCATGGCTGAACACAAACAATATGAATTCCAGCGTCTGCACGGAATGGGCGATGCCCTCTATAACACAGTGCTGGATCAGGAAAAATCAGACGTTCGCATTTATGCACCCGTGGGTAGTCACAAAGATTTGCTGCCCTACCTCGTGCGCCGACTACTGGAAAATGGAGCTAACTCATCCTTTGTTCATCGTCTGGTGGATGCCAGGACGCCTGCGGTGGATCTGGTGCATCATCCTGTCAGTGTGCTTGAGAAACACAGCTCTCTGGCCAATGACCGAATTCCCTTACCTTCAGATATTTTTGGAGGGGACAGAGTCAATTCCATAGGTGTAAATATCGATATTGAGTCCCAATGGCAGCCTTTTTCGAAATCGGTTCAGAAGTTTATGAGCCAAACATGGCAGAAAGGCCCTGTGATTTCCGGTCAACAGGTTGAAACTGGAATAGCGGAAGATGTGCAGTGTCCTTATCAGCTCAGTGAGCTGGCTGGTCGTCTGTATTACGCCGGAGAAAAAGAAGTGGATCAGGCTATTTCAGTGGCTCACAAGGCGTTTGACAGCTGGAATCAGACGCCAGTAGAAACTCGTGCCCAGAGCCTTGAAAAGCTGGCAGGTCTGTTGGAAGCCAATCTTGAAGAGCTGGTGGCACTCTGTCACAAAGAAGCCGGCAAGACGATTCACGACAGTCTCGATGAAGTGCGAGAGGCGGTTGACTTCTGTCGTTATTATGCCAACCAGGCTCGTGAGAAATTCTCTGCACCTCAGGTTATGCCCGGGCCTACCGGCGAATCTAATGAGCTTTATCTGACCGGTCGTGGTGTATTCCTTTGCATCAGTCCCTGGAACTTCCCTCTGGCTATTTTCCTGGGGCAGGTTGTCGCGGCTCTGGCCTCCGGTAACACCGTTGTGGCTAAGCCCGCCGAGCAAACTACTCTCATTGCGGCACGTGCTGTTGAGATGATGCTGGAAGCCGGCGTGCCTGCCGATGTGATTCAATTGGTTCCGGGTGAAGGTAAGGATATTGGTCATCAGTTGACCACCGATCCCCGAATTGCTGGTGTCGCTTTCACCGGTTCAACCCAGACAGCGAGACTCATAAACCAGACTCTGGCTGCGCGTGAGGGCGCTATCATTCCACTGATCGCTGAGACCGGTGGTCAGAATGCCATGATCGTAGACTCCACTGCTCTGCCGGAGCAGGTCGTTAATGACGTTGTTCAGTCAGCTTTCGCCAGTGCCGGGCAGCGTTGTTCTGCTCTGCGGGTTCTCTACGTTCAGGATGATATTGCTGAACGTATTGAGGACTTGCTGGTCGGTGCGATGGCAGAACTGAAGGTGGGTAATCCAGCTCTGCACGAAACAGACCTTG
>NZ_JAHHPQ010000077.1:0-9683 GCF_024606245.1 Endozoicomonas sp. SESOKO2 | reverse complement strand
GGTGCATGTCCTGTCGCTGCATCTCGCTGGCGACATGCACCATTTCATCCAGTGACGGAGTGATTAAACCACTGAGGCCAATGATGTCAACGTTTTCTTCCTTAGCTGCCTGCAAGATTTTTTCACAGGGCACCATAACACCCAGGTCGATCACCTCGAAATTGTTACAAGCCAGTACGACGCCGACAATATTTTTGCCAATGTCGTGTACATCGCCTTTAACGGTAGCCATCAAGATCTTGCCATTAGACTGTACGTCGCCGTCTTTCTCTTCTTCAATGAAGGGAATCAGGTGGGCAACGGCCTGTTTCATCACACGGGCACTTTTGACGACCTGGGGTAGAAACATTTTACCGGCTCCAAACAGGTCGCCGACCACGTTCATACCATCCATTAATGGACCTTCGATGACGTGAATGGGGCGCTCTGCCCGTTGGCGGGCTTCTTCGGTGTCTTCAACAATGAAGGTGGTTATTCCCTTCACGAGAGCGTGTTCAAGACGTTTGTTGACATCCTGCTCACGCCAGGAAAGGTCTTCTACTTTCTTTTGTCCCGTGCTGCCACCGCGATAGTTTTCTGCAATGGCCAGCAATGCTTCTGTGGCTTCGTTGTTGCGATTAAGAATGACATCCTCAACCCGTTCACGAAGCGCTTCGGGAATTTCTTCGTAAATTTCCAGCTGTCCGGCATTGACGATACCCATGGTCAAACCATCTTTGATGGCGTGATACAGAAAGACTGCGTGAATGGCCTCCCTGACCGGGTTATTACCACGGAATGAGAAGGAGACATTGCTGACGCCACCCGAGATCATGGCATGGGGCAGGTTTTCCTTGATGTAGCGAGTCGCATTGATGAAGTCCACTGCATAATTGTTGTGCTCATCAATACCGGTAGCGACAGCGAAGATATTCGGATCAAAAATGATGTCCTGGGGGGGGAAGCCCACTTCATTAACCAGAATATCGTAAGAACGCTTGCAGATTTCGATTTTACGGGCTTCGGTGTCTGCCTGGCCGGTTTCGTCAAAAGCCATGACAACGACAGCTGCGCCGTAATTACGGCAAAGCCTTGCCTGATGGCGAAAAGCCTCCTCACCTTCTTTCAGGCTGATGGAGTTAACAATACCTTTGCCCTGAATGCATTGCAGTCCGGCTTCGATGACCTCCCATTTAGATGAGTCCACCATGACAGGTACTCTCGAGATGTCAGGTTCAGAGGCAACCAGATTCAAAAAGGTGGTGATGGCCTTTTTGGCATCCAGCATCCCTTCATCCATGTTGATGTCGATGACCTGGGCACCGTTCTCAACCTGTTGACGGGCTACGTCGAGCGCTGTGTCGTAATCTTCTTCAATAATCAGGCGTTTGAATCGGGCAGAGCCAGTTACATTACAACGCTCACCGACATTGATGAACAGAGAGTCTGCAAAAATATTAAAGGGCTCAAGGCCGCTGAGACGACAGGCGACAGGGATTTCAGGAATCTGACGTCTTTCAATGGACGTCATCTTTTCAGCAATCGCTCTGATATGAGCAGGAGTACTGCCGCAACAACCACCGATAATGTTCACCAGGCCGGATTCGGCAAACTCGGCAACAATGTCTGCCATTTCATCCGGAGCCTGATCGTACTCTCCAAATGCATTGGGCAGGCCGGCATTAGGGTGTGCGCTGATATAGGTGTTGGCAATGTTGGAAAGTTCTTCCAGGTAGGGTCGCAGTTCACTGGCACCCAGGGCGCAATTCAGGCCTACAGAGATGGGGTTGGCATGCTGAACAGAGTTCCAGAAAGCTTCCGTGGTCTGTCCTGAAAGGGTGCGGCCGGAGGCATCGGTAATGGTGCCTGAAATCATGATGGGCAATTCATAGCCAAGTTCGTCAAAAAGTTCTTTTACGGCAAAGATGGCGGCTTTGGCATTCAGGGTATCGAAGATGGTTTCAATCAGGAGGATATCGGAGCCGCCCTCAATCAGGGCAAGAGCTGCTTCCTTGTAGGCAACAGCCAGTGCTTCAAAGCTGGTGTTGCGATAGCCTGGATTGTTGACGTCAGGTGAGATGGAAGCTGTTCTGTTTGTTGGGCCCAGCACCCCAGCTACGAAACGTGGCTTATCAGGGTTCTGAGTGGTCGCTGCATCGGCGACCTCTCTGGCTAAACGAGCTGATTCCCGGTTGATCTCCGGTACCAGATGTTCCATCTCGTAGTCAGCCATGGCAATGGTTGTGGCGTTAAAGGTATTGGTTTCCAGAATGTCCGCACCGGCATCCAGATAAGACTGGTATATCTCCTTGATGATCTCAGGACGTGTCAGAGAGAGAAGGTCATTATTGCCTTTGAGGTCGCAGTCGTGATCAGCAAACCGTTCACCACGGTAGTCTTCCTCATCCAGTTTGTAGCCTTGAATCATGGTGCCCATGGCACCGTCGAGCACCAGAATCCGTTTCTCCAATTGCTTTTTAAGAAGGTTTGCTCTTGGAAAGTGTGCTCTTTCTTGACTGTTAGGCATGGGTACAGATTCCGGGCCAGTTCTCTCTATAGCCATGAAACAGGTTGTCAGGCTTTTAGTTTGACGATTCATGACTGCTTGAAGGTATTGTCAGGAGAGCGATGGTATCAGAAATACGCCTTGGAGTGTCTACTTCAAATTGCACATATCTACTGGAAAAATAAGAGAGTGGCACATAAGAGTAGACTTAAGCAATCTCGGTGGATTTGCAAAAAGAGACTGGAGCTTCTTTTGTTGTTTTGAAAGTCAGGCTGCTTATACTGAAGCCTGAATATTTTCACGGGTATTTTTGCGAAGACAAAATCCTGCAACCAGGGTGGCTATCATCGTTACGCTGGCAAGCGTCAGTGTTCCCATCTCAGGCAGTGAACTCATCAGTCCACTGACCACTGTAGCCAGCAACATTTCTATGAAGAAAATCAGGCCAGCGGCGGTGCCTGTATGTTTACTCATGCGCTCGATGGCTCTGGCCTGACATAGAGGCATAAAGAGACCCAGACCCAGCTCAAAGACAATGATGCCTACCATGTAACCCAGTATAGAACTGCCATGACTCCACCAGGCAGTGGCAAAGGAAACGTTTGCGCCTGCAGCCAGAGTGATCCAGGCCAGTCGAGTACTTTTTTCACGCCCTAACCGGTCATTCAATTTAGGGCCAAATGATGCGCTAAAAAGGAAGCCTGCAATGGCCAACGAAAAAAGAAATCCATAAAATTTTGGAGCCAGACCTAATTGGCTGATCATGACAAAAGGCCCACCGGCGACAAATACAAAAGCGCCAGAGAATGCCGTGCCAGTTGCGATTGTGAACCGCAGATAACGCCAGTCAGTTAATACCTCTTTGTAGTCTGAAAGAATAGGGTAGCCAGAACGCTCGGAGGCTTGATGTTTTTCAGGGATAAGCAGCAGGCTGAACATCGCCATAACGGCCATTGCACCCATGGCCAGAAAGTTGCACCTCCAGCCTGCATATTCTTGAATAAATCCACCCGCGACGGGAGCCAGCAGAGGGGCTATGGTCAGGCAGGCGCTGATGTAGGACAGCATCCGTACTTCCATTTGGTCTTGGAAGTAATCTCTGGCCAGGATTCGGGCAACGGCAGTGCCAAAACAACCAAACAGGGCCTGAACAAAGCGTGCGGCTATGAACAGAGCAATGTTGTTGGTCTGCAAAGTGACGGCAGTGGCAAACAAGTAAAGGGTATAACCTAGCATCAAGGTTCTTTTTCGACCCAGGCGATCAGCCAGTGGACCTACTATCAGCATGGATAGCGAAAAACCCAGCATAAAGATACCGACACTCCATTGGGCCGTTGCACTGTTACTGCCAAAGTACTCTGTAATAGCCGGCAGCGATGGTGAGAATATATCGATAGAGACCGGACCAACTACGGCAAACAGTGTCAGTATCACCAAGACAGCATTGGAGTGTTTTTCTGTATCTAATGCGCTCATGGCTGCGACTCGTTCCACTGAAATTTATGCTTGAAGGGATAAGTTTGACAGGCTCACAGGAGTCAATTGATCTCTGTTACAGGGCAAAATCCGCCTGTACCTCAGAAAAAGAGCGCAAAGGGTACAGGCTTGTGAAAAGGGTAGCAATGGTACAATTCCACATCTGGCTGAGGACTCGCGAAGTATCAGGCAGGCATCGACCGCAATGGGGTATAACCCTCCGAAGTTCAAGTACATGTCTTTAATACCTGACTGGCCTGCTGGGGATTTCAACATAGCGCCTAATGGCATAGAATATCGGCAGAATGACAAGAGGGTTCTTGAGTTGAATATTACATTCACGGAAGCAGCACAAAAGTACCTGGTCACGCTGTTGGAGAAACAGAATGTCGAGGGTATTGGTGTGCGCCTGTTCGTTACCCAGCCTGGTACTCCTTACGCGGAAACCTGCCTTGCCTACTGTAAGCCGGGTGAGGAGAAGGAAGGGGATCTGATTCTTGAGCTGGAATACTTTAACTGCCGTGTGGAAGGAAAAAGTGAGCAGTACCTGGAAGACGCCGTTGTTGATTTTTCCGAAGACAAGCTGGGTGGCCAATTGACCATCAAGGCACCGAATGCCAAGCTGCCTCAAGTCAGCGAAGATAGCCCGCTGGACGAGAAGATCAATTATTTCCTGCAGACCGAAATCAATCCGGGGTTGGCTTCACATGGTGGTGTGGTTTCCCTGGTTGAGATTGATGAAGGTGTCGCTGTCTTGCAGTTTGGTGGTGGTTGCCAAGGATGCAGCGCAGTCGATTTAACGTTGAAAGATGGTGTAGAAAAAACTTTGATTGAGCGAATTCCTGAGCTTAAAGGTGTCAGGGATGTGACAGATCACAGCATTACCGAGAATGCCTACTTCAAGTAATATTATCTTCAAGGCCGGTTTATAGGCTGATATTACTCTGTTTCAGAAAGAGTGTATTAGCCCGTAAGCCGGTTTTTTTGTGCACTGGATATGAGCGAAGGTCTAAGTCGTATCATCTGGTATTTATTTATATTATACAATCATATTTGGCTTTTTGGTTATTGTTTGCAAAACTCATTTCAAATTTTGAGATTGAATAAAAACGAATGATTAGTTGTTAATTAGCTCGGATTTATCACTGAGGATATGACTTTTTTTTGCTTAAGTTGTTCAATTAACTCATTATTTTCGCTGGAAATTTACGGATTGGTATTCAATGAAATCGAATCTTATTACTCAGGCTGGCAAAGAAAAGCTTAAAAAAGAATTGC
Source organism: Endozoicomonas sp. SESOKO2 (assembly GCF_024606245.1). NCBI lineage: Bacteria > Pseudomonadati > Pseudomonadota > Gammaproteobacteria > Oceanospirillales > Endozoicomonadaceae > Endozoicomonas > Endozoicomonas sp. SESOKO2. The sequence continues at coordinate 4,444 of NZ_JAHHPQ010000077.1, read as the reverse complement.
ATTACCTCTGGCGGGATAAGAGACCTAAAGTAACTCAGGCGGTTTCTGAAGCAGCGGCATTAGGTGACCGAAGTGAGAATGCTGAGTATAAGGAAGGTAAAAGGCTGTTGAGAGAAATTGATCGAAGAATTCGCTTTCTCACCAAGCGGCTCGACATTGTAAAAGTAGTGCATTATTCACCGGAACAGGAAGGTAAAGCCTTTTTTGGTGCCTGGATAGAGCTTGAAAATGAGGAAGGAGAGATTCTTCATTGCCGGATTGTGGGGTCTGATGAAATTGACGTCAAGCGTGGGCACATAACCGTGGACTCGCCAATGGCAAGGGCTTTAATCGGCAGGCAGGTTGATGATGAGGTTATGGTCAGGACGCCGGAAGGAAATAAAGTCTGGTATATCAATAAGATACAATATGAACCTTTCCATTCACTTTGATGGCTTTGTCGGCTCCTGACCTTGTAATCAGGGTGAAAAACCTGTTGCCGTATTTTTACCTAAGATGGTTTTTGGGTGTATAACGGTCGGCCATAAACGTATAACATAATACGCCATTTTTTCTTGGTGTTTCTGGCTTTTCCAGTAGATAAAAGACCTGTGAAGCGGTACAAACAAGCCATACTGTCAAATTTTTTCGTTGCTCAGATTATCAAACCCTGTGGCTCCCAGTATATGCATTTGGTAGAAGCCAATCTTGATATTGAGTCTCGCTCTGACCGGACACTGTGTACAGAAGTATTACACGGTGCGTATCGTTACGAAGTGTTAACCAATCAACTGCTATCGGAAATATGCCCCATATGTGCTGCTATTTTAGATAGAAGAATCAGTAATATGCCAAAAAGCCGGAAGGTTTCTTCCGGCTTTCTCGGTGAAGTGGGTATGGAAGCGCCAGAGTCGCAGATGGATCTGTTATCTGTTTTGAAAGTAGAGAGTGGAGAATCTGAGACTGACGAGGTGACGCAAGGGTATCAATTTGATTTATTTTAAAGGTTTCTGACACAGTCATAACCTGACCATGTCAGACTGTTTATTATTCTGCAATTCTCGCAGGAAGCACGTTTTTCAGCTTTTCTCTCATATCACGCAGGGTTTTCTCCGTCGTTTCCCAGTCAATGCAAGCATCAGTGATGGATACACCGTATTCCAGATCTTCCAGATTTGCAGGCACCTTCTGGGCACCCCAGCCAATGTTACTCTCAATCATTAGCCCTACAACAGACTTGTTGCCTTCGATAAGCTGGTTGGTGACGTTTTCCATAACCAGAGGCTGAAGCGCTGGATCTTTGTTAGAGTTAGCATGAGAACAATCTACCATAATGTTTGGCATAATGTCGGCATTCTCAAGTTCCTGCTCGCACAGGGTTACGCTGACAGAGTCATAGTTGGGCTTGCCGTTACCACCACGGAGAACGATATGACCATACTTGTTCCCCTTGGTACGGGTAACAGCTACCTGACCATTGCCATCAATGCCCAGAAAACGATGAGGGTTAGCTACGGAGTTCAGAGCGTTAATCGCTACTTCCAGACCACCGTCTGTACCGTTTTTGAAACCCACAGCTGAAGACAGGCCACTGGCCATTTCACGATGAGTCTGAGATTCAGTGGTACGAGCGCCAATGGCAGACCAGGACACCAGATCCTGCAAATATTGAGGGGAAATAGGGTCCAGGGCTTCGGTGGCAGAAGGCATACCCAGCTCAGCGACATCCATCAGCAGGCGACGGCCAATGTGCAGGCCTTCTTCAATCTTGAAGGAATCATTGAGGTGTGGGTCGTTAATCAGGCCTTTCCAGCCAATAGTGGTTCGTGGCTTTTCAAAATAGACGCGCATGACCAGATAGAGAGTATCGCTTAGCTCGTCTGCCAGTTTCTTCAGACGCCCGGCATAATCCATGGCAGCTTCAACATCGTGGATAGAGCAGGGACCTACCACTACAAACAGACGATGATCCTTGCCATCGAGAATGTTGCGGATAACTTCACGGCCTTCGGAAACGGTACGCTCAGCAGCTTCGCTCAAGGGAATTTCACTTTTCAGCTGCTCTGGAGTGACCAGTAAGTCCTGAGATTCAATGTTCAGGTTTTCAATTGGTAATATGGCCATTGATTGCGCTCTCAATTTTGATTGTTGCTCCCTCACGGGTTTGCGCCTGAGATTGCCTGCCCGGGTAAGGATAAGTCGGACTTGCAGGGATCAGCGACGGTCGTCCACTCTAATCAAGAACCATGGTTGCTACAACCCCATGAATAATAATTTTGCTTAATTTTAAGTCGTTGCAATTATTGTAGAATCTTGTTGGCTCATATCAGATAGTGAATACCCAGTACCAGCAGAATAATAGCAAGAATCATGCGCATGACTTTTTCTGGCAGGTACTTGCCAATTTTAGTGCCAAAATAAATGGCCGGTACAGAGCCGATCATCAGGCTTCCCAGGAGGTTAAAGTCCACATTGCCCAAGAGTGTATGACCGAGACCAGCGACAAGGGTCAGTGGTACTGCGTGGGCCAGTTCAGTGCCGACTACTCGCACAGGAACCAGTGTGGGGTATATCAGTAAGAGAATCGCTGTGCCAAGTGCCCCGGCTCCTACAGATGACAGAGTGACCAATACGCCAAGCACCATCCCCATTAACACTGTAAAGTATTTCAGCCTGTTTCCGGACAGGATTTTGCGGTTGTAAAACTGCAATTTGCTGAGTTTGTTGCTAAATATAAGCACCAGCGCTGTCAAAGTGAGCATAAAGCCAAGGCAGGTAGTAAGTATCGGGCTATAATGATCGCTTCCGGTGAAAAGATATTTCAACAGGAATACTGTAGCCAAAGTGGCTGGAATACTTCCCAGGCACAGGAGCTTTACGAGTTGCCAGTTAACACTTTTTTGTTGGTGATGAACCCAGACGCCGCTGACTTTGGTCAGGGCGGCATACAACAGGTCCGTTCCTATTGCTATGTGGGTCGGAAATCCGAATAAAAGGAGCAGTGGAGTCATCAGAGACCCGCCTCCTATGCCGGTTAAGCCAACGGCAAAACCCACGCTGGCACCCGCTGAAATGTAGAGCAATGTGTCCATCAAATATGGTCTAAAGTTATAAGTAGCTCAGGCGATGTTTGAAATCATGATTAAAGCTGCATGATTCGCTGGTAACTGTAGCGACCGGCTTGTATTCTTGGAAGTAATTAAATGATATTCTCTTATGCCGCTATGAACTAAGAGTACTCATATTTTTTTCACACTATGGGTAGACGTTAGCTCGACCGGAGGCCATCAATGAAGCTGCAACAACTGCGCTATATCTGGGAGGTCGCTCACCATGATCTCAATGTATCCGCCACAGCGCAGAGTCTATATACCTCGCAACCCGGTATCAGCAAACAGATCCGCCTGCTGGAGGATGAACTGGGTGTAGAGGTGTTTGCCCGCAGCGGCAAGCATCTGACCCGAATCACCCCGGCTGGTGAAAAAATTATAGAGACTGCAGGTGAGATTCTCAGAAAAGTCGAAAGCATCAAACAGGTGGCACAAGAGTTCAGTGATGAGCGTAAAGGTTCCCTGTCTATTGCAACGACGCATACCCAGGCTCGCTATGCACTGCCTGATATCATCAACAAATTTATTTCTCAGTATCCAGATGTGTCCCTGCACATGCATCAGGGAGCGCCCATCCAGATTGCTGAGATGGCTGCAGACGGCGTGGTTGATTTTGCCATTGCAACAGAAGCGCTCGAACTTTTTAACGATCTGGTCATGATGCCCTGCTATCGCTGGAATCGCTGTGTGCTCGTTCCGAAGGATCATCCGCTGGCACAAATATCTGAGTTGACACTGCAGGATGTTGCCCGGTATCCCCTGGTGACTTACGTCTTTGGCTTTACTGGCCGTTCCAAACTGGACGAAGCTTTTATGAATGAAGGTTTGTCACCCAGAGTTGTATTCACCGCAACCGATGCTGATGTCATCAAAACCTATGTAAGATTGAAGCTGGGTGTGGGTATTGTTGCGAAGATGGCTTACGATCCGGAACTGGATTCTGATCTGGTTCCTCTGAATGCAGACCATCTGTTTGAGCCCAGTGTCACTAAGATTGGTTTCAGAAGAGGGACCTTCTTGCGCGGATTTATGTACGACTTCATTCAGCACTTTGCACCACATTTGTCTAAAGAAGTCGTGCAGGAAGCGATTTCAAGACATAACAAAGTAGAAGTGGATGAGTTGTTTTCTGGTATTCAGCTCCCCGATCACTGACTTTTCTATCCTTTGAAGCGGCAGCTGCATCACGCAGCTTGCCGGTTCAGTACTTCCTTGACCAGCTTGAAGTAAACTGTGTAAATTTTCGGTTCCTGACCTTCTTCCTCGACCACAAAGAAGGGGGCCTTGTTCACTTTGTAGAATTCGGCCAGACGAGCCCCTTCGCTTGAAGCATCACCTTCTTTGGCGATCAGTAC
>NZ_JAHHPQ010000710.1:0-1663 GCF_024606245.1 Endozoicomonas sp. SESOKO2 | reverse complement strand
GGCTCCTTGAAACTTGTCTCTTGACACTAGTTTCTAGATCGCTTTGGCGTTATATGGTCAAGCCTCTCGAGTCATTAGTACGGGTTAGCTCAACGCCTCACAACGCTTACACACCCCGCCTATCAACGTCATAGTCTTTAACGTCTCTTATGGGCCTTAAGGCCAGGGAAGTCTCATCTTGAAGGGGGCTTCCCGCTTAGATGCTTTCAGCGGTTATCCCGTCCGAACTTAGCTACCGGGCAATGCGTCTGGCGACACAACCCGAACACCAGTGGTTCGTCCACTCCGGTCCTCTCGTACTAGGAGCAGCTCTCCTCAAACTTCCAACGTCCACGGCAGATAGGGACCGAACTGTCTCACGACGTTCTAAACCCAGCTCGCGTACCACTTTAAATGGCGAACAGCCATACCCTTGGGACCGGCTTCAGCCCCAGGATGTGATGAGCCGACATCGAGGTGCCAAACACCGCCGTCGATGTGAACTCTTGGGCGGTATCAGCCTGTTATCCCCGGAGTACCTTTTATCCGTTGAGCGATGGCCCTTCCATTCAGAACCACCGGATCACTATGACCTACTTTCGTACCTGCTCGACATGTACGTCTCGCAGTCAAGCTGGCTTGTACCATTACACTAACCGCACGATGTCCGACCGTGCTTAGCCAACCTTCGTGCTCCTCCGTTACTCTTTGGGAGGAGACCGCCCCAGTCAAACTACCCACCACACAATGTCCCCGATCCTGATAAAGGACCTGGGTTAGAACCTCAATATTGCCAGGGTGGTATTTCAAGGTTGGCTCCATGCAGACTGGCGTCCACACTTCAAAGCCTCCCACCTATCCTACACAAGCAACATCAAGATCCACTGTGAAGCTGTAGTAAAGGTTCACGGGGTCTTTCCGTCTAGCCGCGGATACACTGCATCTTAACAGCGATTTCAATTTCACTGAGTCCCGGGTGGAGACAGCGTGGCCATCGTTACGCCATTCGTGCAGGTCGGAACTTACCCGACAAGGAATTTCGCTACCTTAGGACCGTTATAGTTACGGCCGCCGTTTACCGGGGCTTCGATCAAGAGCTTCTCCGAAGATAACCCCATCAATTAACCTTCCGGCACCGGGCAGGCGTCACACCGTATACGTCCACTTACGTGTTAGCACAGTGCTGTGTTTTTAATAAACAGTCGCAGCCACCTGGTATCTTCGACCAGCCTCAGCTTACGGAGCAAGTCCGATCACCAAAGCCGGCGCACCTTCTCCCGAAGTTACGGTGCCATTTTGCCTAGTTCCTTCACCCAGGTTCTCTCAAGCGCCTTGGTATTCTCTACCTGACCACCTGTGTCGGTTTCGGGTACGGTCCCTTTTGACCTGACGCTTAGAAGTTTTTCCCGGAAGCCTGGCATCAATCACTTCCTGACCTTGGTCAGTTCGTCATCAGTTCTCGGCGTTCTCTATTAGAGAGGAACCGGATTTGCCTGATTCCACCGCCTACGACCTTAAACCCGGATAACCAACACCGGGCTGACCTAGCCTTCTCCGTCACTCCATCGCAGTCAAAAGGGGTACAGGAATATTAACCTGTTTCCCATCGATTACGTCTTTCGACCTCACCTTAGGGGCCGACTCACCCTGCGCCGATTAGCGTTGCGCAGGAACCCTTGGTCTT
>NZ_JAHHPQ010000709.1:0-1996 GCF_024606245.1 Endozoicomonas sp. SESOKO2 | reverse complement strand
CCACTAACGCGGCCATCTTGAGACTTTTTTTAATCGTTTTGTTGTTAAAGACTGATTTCATCGACTTATTCCCTGGTTCTGAAAAACCTTCACCAAGACCTTGCCTGCAGAGACAGGCAAGGTCGCAGACGGAACAAGTCTAGAAAATATAATTCAATTGTGCAGCTACAATATTGGAGCTGTTCTTGTAATCGCCTGTTACTGTGCCGTAAAAAGGATTTGGAGTAGCCCTTTGATCCGGGCTGTACTTGGATTCATTGATTTTACCTTCTTTCAGACTCACATATGCATAGGAAATATCAACGGAGATGTTGGTATCAGGCCTCCAGTTTGCTCCCACGGTAAACCAGTTACGATCCGAATCCGGTGTACGGACTGTACGATTGTCATCATCGACGGGGGACTCATCAAACATATAGCCTGCCCTCAGTTTCCACTCTGGCAGTACTTGCCATGTCGCACCAAAACTCCAGGCCCAAACATCTTTCCAGTTGATTGGGACGTAGCTGGACAGGGCAGAATTATCGGCTCTGACATAAAATTCCTCGAACCGGCTCCAACGGGTCCAGGTGGCCTCAGCCATGAGAGTCCATTCATCGTTTAGCTCATGAGTCAGGCTTAGAGCCGCTTTTTCTGGCATAGTGATATCGAGCTTTGCATCTGATTTCAACTCAACCGGGGCCAGACCCTCAACTTTTACATCTCCCTCGATTTCAAAATCAAGTTCTGAGAAGTAAGCAAGGCCAACGTAGGTTTTATCATAAACATTCCACAGTGCTCCCAGAGTCCAACCCAATGCGTTGGCATCACCCTCAATCTTTGCTTTTGCAGCAGGCACAAGGGGATTGACATTTTGAGTTAATTCCCCCTCCACATAGGAACCAATTAACCCAAACCCAACCGAAAGGTCTTCCTGAAATTTATAGGAAACCGTTCCCTGCAGGCTCACGGTTTTAACGCTGGTTTTATTACCAAAGAAACGACCCGCCCAATCCTTGTCATAATCCAGCTCAATACCATTAGGAGCATACCCACTTATACCAAAGCTGATTTGCTCATTCAGTGGCATAACAAAATGCCCAAAAGGAATCCCGCTTGTTGACACGAAATCTTCCGTCTTACCCTGGGCAATCACCGTTCCACCCGCAGTATGCTGACCCTCAAATTCCCCTCCTTCAAGAATGACAGCAGAACCCACAGAAACCTGCATACCCTCAACATAAGCTATACCTGCAGGATTATTGGCTGCAATAGAAGCATCCTGGGGGTTGGAAGCCCTGCCCGCATAGGCTGTGCCCATGTAGCTGGCTGAGTTTTCATAAACGCCGTAACCCGCAGAGTAGACACTGCCAGAATGAAAGGAAACGGCCATAGCGGCAAGAAGAGGTGACAGAACAGCCACCCTCTGTCGTAAACACAAAGTCATTTTCAAACCTCATTGTGTTGTGTGTTGGTTTGAAAGGTATAGACGCAGAAACGCTTCGCTGCCTTTTTTTAAAGGCATAAACGACGATTAGTAAACAACAGTTATTAAAAGCATGGGAGCTCTGATCAAATAGCTATATGTCAGAGCGCGTTAAAGTCATCGGGAAATGGGTGGCAGGTCAAAACGAGGGAGAGATAATTTCTTATAAAGAGCCAACAGTCTGAGTAACAGAACCAGACCCGCAGACAACAATGTGGCCATATTGACGCCAATATAAGACTCTGATGCAACGAAGAGAGCACCACCCGCCATAGCGGCAAAAGCATACACCTCTTTTTTCAGCACCAGTGGCACTTCACCAGACAGCAGATCCCGGATAGCGCCACCGCCACAGCCGGTGAGAACCCCCATCATGACAGCGACAATGGCTGAAGCGCCGAAATCCAGAGCTTTAGTGACACCAATCACCGTAAATACAGCCAGACCCAGCGCATCAGAAATCAACATCATATGATGCGTTTTCTGATGCCAGCGTCTTATCAAAATCGCCAACAGGGTTGAGACCAGAAT
>NZ_JAHHPQ010000708.1:0-1090 GCF_024606245.1 Endozoicomonas sp. SESOKO2 | reverse complement strand
TTCGCCCCTGTTGATCTACTCCGGGACCGCCCAGCAGTAAGTGTCGCCAGTGACTGTGCAAGTGACAGTCAATGAGAACGGTATGGTCATCATCCACGTTGCCTTCGACACCGGGGAGTTCAGCCAATACCGGAGGAACCTCGTTGATCTTCATCGCCTGGTCACTACCGGTCTGTGCGTTGAACTGCCAGGTATTTCCCGGCCGATTAATTCGCCGCCAAAAATCAGCACCCGGAGCGCCATCAGTCGGGCCAACCGATGCCAACTGTGCAGGATCTGCCAAAACCATTAAAGCAACATGCTCTCCCAGTGGGCTTTTCTTTTGGCTGACTTTGTCGTACAGGCAGGGGTTATCCGGGTCCAGTAGGTCGTTAAATTTTGGCAGCTCCTCACTGGTGAGTTCGCGGATATCTATCACCAGGGTGAGTGGCTTTGGACTTTCAAACAGCTTGCCTGAACCCAGAACGTGGCAACCGTCGTCAGAAATGCTCAACCGGCTCACCAGATTAGCCTGTGAGAGGTCATCGGGGTGGGAGATAAGCGTGACATCACATTGTCCCTCGCCGGTCCGGGCCACTAAAAGCTGTCGTACCTCGTCATCACTGGTGACAAAACGAAAATCGAAGGAATGAGGGACTTTTCGGAGCGGGGAATCTATTGCGGATAGGCTTCTCGCTCTGTCAGGCGACGCAATCGGAGGTGATGATAGAGTGAGTTTGTAGGTTAACTTATCGCAGATTTCTACCCTCTTTGACGATGAATCCAGCTTTGCTCTCTTCTCGGCTGGTATGTCACTACCCTTTAGATAACTATCAGTCACGTCACTAACAAGAGAGAGTTTGTTTATATCTCCACCAACTTGACCATCCATAGTCATTCTCCTTCCCGTGATCTAAAGGACTGCATTGAAATCATTTGCTTATACGTAGATTTGACCTTCAGACAGGATAAAAGTTCGATTCGGATAGATACCGGCAGAGCAATTGCCTTTGTAGGGGGGACAATTTCGTAACGAATCTTGATATAAAAGAGAGTGTGGGTACTCGCCAGCAGGTATAACTGCAAGCTTATTAACTCAAGCTGAATGATT
>NZ_JAHHPQ010000707.1:0-4487 GCF_024606245.1 Endozoicomonas sp. SESOKO2 | reverse complement strand
GTCAATGTCAATGCCGTTTTGAGTGATGATTTCACTGCCCTGATGTTGGCATCTGGCAATGGGCACAAGGACGTCGTCGGACGTCTGATCAACGCCGGGGCGAATATCAACGCCGCCTGTTCGAACGGTGTCACCTCAGTGTATATAGCAGCTCAGATGGGCCATACCGACATTGTGAAAGCCCTGATCGAAGCCGGAGCGGATCTCGCAGCCCGGACTGAGGATGACAACACCGCGCTGTTCATCGCTGCCGGGAAGGGCAACACTGACTGCGTGAAAGTCCTGATCAACGCCGGGGCAGACGTCAACGCTGTCCGGACCTCGGATGGCGCCACCCCGCTGTTCATCGCAGCCCAACAAAATAACAGCGACTGCGTGAAAGCTCTGATCGAAGCGCGGGTGGACCTCAACGCCAGGACTGAAGGTGGCGCCACCCCGCTGTTCATCGCTGCTGCGAAAGGCAATACCGACTGCGTAAAAGCCCTGGTCGAAGCCGGGGCGGATCTCAACGCCCAGACTCAGGATGGTGCTACTCCACTGTTCATGGCTGCAAAAGAAAATAACACCGAGTGCCTGAAAATCCTGATCGAAGCCGAGGCGGATCTCAATATCGCCTTTTCGGATGGTGCCACCCCGTTGTTCGTCGCTGCAGCGAAAGGCAATACCGGCTGTGTACAAGTCTTGATCAAAGCCGGGGCGGATCTCAACACTTCCCGGACTTCGGATGGCGCCACCCCACTTTACATCGCAGCCGAGACGGGCAACACTGACTGCGTGAAAGCTCTGATCGGAGCCGGGGCGGATCTCAACGCCCGGAATCAGGATGGCGCCACCCCGCTCCTGATCGCTGCCGAAATGGGCAACACCGACTGCGTGAAAATCCTGATCGAAGCCAAAGCGGAACTCAATGCTGCCTTGTCGAATGGCGTCACCCCACTGTTCATCGCAGCCTGGAAGGGCAATACCCACTGCGTAGATGTCCTGATCAACTTCGGGGCGGATCTCAACGCCCAGATTAAGAATGGCTTCACCCCACTGTTCGTCGCTGCCGCGAAAGGCAATACCGACTGCGTGAAAGTTCTGATCAATGCCGGGGCTGATCCCAACGCCGCCTTGTCGAATGGCACTACTCCTCTCTCCATCGCGTCGGAGATGGACAGAACCGACTGCGTGAAAGCCCTGACCGAGGCAGGGGCAAGGTAGGGGGACAGAGGCAAGTATACACGGCTTTCATGCGCTCCCATCTTATGAGTTTTTGAAATGCGTGATGATTTAGCCACAGCAAACTTTGATAGACATACAATAGATGAACTACCCTACATTTTTCGTATCTGACTCGTGCTAACTGATTGACTGACACAGATGTTCACCTTATGGATGGCATTGCTCGCTGCTCTCTTCTCATGGACACTGAAGGCCGATCAATGTCCTATTTGTTTGACTTACTTCCATGAGCAAAGGAAAGCGCCTGTGGTCGTCAAAACCCAATGTTGTCGCCACCGCTTCGATCTGGACTGTATTTCGAAGTGTTTTTTTCATCAGCCCGTCGGCTCTCGCCGTTGTGCAATGTGTCGGCAAGATCCGATGCCTGTCCTGAATGAGAACACCGGTGAGTCTCACCCGGATACATTTTTCCCCGATGAGGCGTTTTATCTTGCCTGTCTCGAAGGGGATCTGGATCAGTTGGTGAAGTCACTGGCAGAGGGAGTCAACGTCAATGCCAATGTGGATAATGATTTAACTGCCTTGATGTTGGCAACCTTTAACGGGCACAGGGACGTCGTCGAACGCCTGGTCAGCGCCGGAGCGAATGCCAACGCCGTCAGTTGGAGTGGTCACACCGCACTGTCAATCGCTGCCCATAAGGGCCATGCCAACATCGTGAAACTCCTGATTGAAGCCGGGGCGGATCCCGACGCCCCCAGGCCCGGGGATTGCCCTATCCCTCTGTTCAGCGCTGCCCAGAAGGGCCATACCGGCATCGTGAAACTCCTGATTGAGGCCGGGGCCGACCTCAACGCCCCCCGGACTATGGATGGCGCCACCTCGCTGCATATCGCTGTCCAGAAGGGCCATACCGACATCGTGAAACTACTGATCGAAGCCGAGGCGGATCTCAATGCCCACCGGACTATAGATGGCACCACCTCGCTGCATATCGCTGCCCAAGAAAATAACACCGACATCGTGAAACTCCTGATCGAAGCCAAGGCGGATCTCAATGCCGCCTTGTCGGATGGAACCACCACACTCTCCATCGCAACCGAGTTGGGCTATACCGACTGCGAGGGAATGCTGACCTTCGCCGGGGCAAGGTAGGGAACAGAGACAGTTAAGGAAACAAAAGAGAGGCGTTATCTTATCCGGAAAACACGGCTTTCAGGTGTTAAGTTGATCGACAAGAGACGGTGAAAAGTCGAGATCCTGACAGGGCTGAAAGCTTCTCTGGGGCAGTTGAGGACTATTAACTGGGTAACTTGAGTTATTTTCTTGATCTATCCTTCCTCTCTTCACACCAGAATGCAAGGGTAGAATGATTAAGCACCCATTCTTTGCAGCACCACTTTTACTCATGACATTGTCTGTCGTCAGTCAGGCTCAACCGCTGACAAGGCGTTTGCAAGCTCAGGAAGCCACCGCCCGCCCTACAGGCTCTTTCAACAGCTACCTTTATTCTGACTCTGCCGGTGGTAAAGGAGGCTCACAGCAACATCGGCATACTTTGGGTTTAGATTGTTTCGTCTTTCCCTGTCACGGCGTTTGTCAATTCCGACCATCGTCCACTGGCAACGGGCCCACTGAAGGGCCAATCAATTCCGCAGAAAATTCGACAGACCACAAGGACGCAATGCCTGAACAAAGCTCATGTCCACATATGGACAATGGACATTGCCCGGAGTGCGCAGGTCATGTGACTAACACGGATCTACGTCTCACAGATGGCATTGCTCGCCCCGATATCCCCATGGACACTGACGTAACGCCAGAGCCTGATCCCTGTCCTATTTGTCTGGTTCACTTCCATGACCGTGATGAAGCGCTTGTGGTCGTCAAAGCACATTGTTGCGGCCACCACTTCGATCTGGACTGTATTTCCAGGTGTTTTGTTGATCAGCCCATCGGCTCTCGCCGGTGTGCAATTTGTCGGCAAGACCCGATGCCTATGGTGAATGAGAACACCAGTGAATCTCACCCGGATAAGTTTTTCCCCGATTGGACGTTTTATCTTGCCTGTTTTGAGGGGGACTTGGATCAGGTGGAGAAGTCACTGGCAGAGGGAATCAATGTCAATGTCGTTATGAATAATGGTTTCACTGCCTTGCTATTGGCATCCATCCAGGGGCACAAGGACATCGCCGAGTGTCTGATCAATGCCGGGGCGAATCTCAACGCCCGGACTGAGAGAGGTTCCACCTCGCTGTTCATCGCTGCTCAGAAGGGCCATACTGGCATCGTGAAACTCCTGATCGAAGCCAAGTCGGATCTCAACGCCCAAAATAACAATGGCGCCACCGCACTGTTCATCGCTGTTCAAAAAAATAACATCGACTGCGTGAAAGTCCTGGTTAACGCCGGGGCCGATCCCGACGCTGCCTTGTTGGATGGCACCACTTCGCTGTTCTTTGCTGCCCAACAAAATGACAGCGACTGCGTGAAACTCCTGATCGAAGCCAAGGCAGATCTTGACGCCTGTACCAAGAATGATGACACCCCGCTGCTCATTGCTGCTGCGAAAGGCAATACCGACTGCGTGAAACTCCTGATTGAAGCCAAGGCGGATCTCAACGCCCGGGCCAAGAGTGGCGCCACCGCACTGTTCATGGCAGCCCAAGAGGGCAATACTGACTGCGTGAAAGCCCTGACCGAGGCCGGAGCAAGGTAGTTAACAGAGGCAAGACAGGGAACAAAGGAAAGACGTTATCTTTTCCGGTAAATACAGCTTTCAGATGTTAAGGCGATCTACAAGAAACGGTGGAAAGTCGAGACCCTGTCAGGGCTGAAAGTTTCTCTGGGGCAGTTGAGAACAGTTGAGAACAGTTGACTGCGTAATCTGAGTTATTTTCTTGATCTATCCTTCCTGTCTGTTCACCAGAGTACAAGGATAGAATGACTAAGCACTCACTCTTTGCAGCACCATTGTTACTCATGACATTGTCCGTCGTCTGTCAGGCTCAACCGATGACAAGACGTTTTGTTGTCGAGACTGAAAAGAAGCCATCGTTTAATCCGATGAAACAAAAAGAGCTGGGTCAGGATCACCCGTTTGCGGCCATCATTATGATGCCTGGCTCTGGAAATGCCCGGCAACAACACCCGCCATCAGAGTCATCGGGGCAGCAAACTCAGGGTGCCAACGCCTGCCCTGCAGGCTCTTTCAGCAACTCCTTTTATTCTGACTCTGCCGATGGTAGCGAAGGCTCACAGCAACTTTTGCATACTTTGGGTTTAGATTGTTTCGTCTTTCCCTGTCATGGCGTTTGTCAATT
>NZ_JAHHPQ010000076.1:0-1642 GCF_024606245.1 Endozoicomonas sp. SESOKO2 | reverse complement strand
GCCGCTACGTCGTGACAGCCAGTGACGACAAAAAGGCGAAAATCTATGGCCAGAAGACCCACGGAACATGGGTAGAAAAAACCATTATTTCCCATGAAGCCCCTGTCAGGTCAGCTATCTTCAGCGCCGATGGCCGCCACGTGGTGACCACCAGTGAAGATGGAACGGCAAAAATTTATGGTCAAGTCGATGGGTCGTGGGTCTATAAACTCACCATTTCCCACAATGATACGATCCCTTCAGCCTCCTTCAGCCCTGATGGTCGCCATCTGGTCACTGCCAGTTGGGATAACACGGCGAAAATTATTAGCCAGAAGGATGATGGATCATGGGAAGACAAACTCACCCTTTCCCATAATGATTGGGTCATGTTTGCCACCTTCAGCTCCGATAGCTGTCATTTGGTAACCACCAGTTTCGATAACACGGCGAAAATCTTCTGCCATAAGACTAATGGATCATGGGAAGAAGAAGTCACCATCTTCCATGATGCCTTTGTCGACTCAGCGTCTTTTAGCACCGATGGCCGACACGTGATGACCGTCGGTGCTGATAACAAGGTGAAAATCCACGATCGGGAAGAAGATGGGTCATGGCTAGAAAAATTGATCATTCCCCATGATGGTTGTCTGAAGTCGGCTACCTTCAGTGTCGATGACCACCATTTGGTGACGGCCAGTTTCGATCACACAGCGAAAATCTATGGTGAGAAGAAAGATGGGTCATGGGAAGAAGAATTCATCATTTCTCATGATAACCGGGTCGTCTCAGCCGCCTTCAGTGTCGATGGTCGTCATGTGTTGACCTTCGGTGAAGATAACAAGGTCAAAATCCATAGTCAGCAGGCCAATGGATCGTGGGAAGAAAATGTCACCATTTCCCATGATGTTTATATCAACTCAGCTACCTTCAGTGCCGATGGACGCTGTGTGGTGACCGCCAGTAGAGATGGAACGGCAATAATATATGGCCTGAAGACCGATGGTTCATGGAAGAAAGAAGCTACTATTTTCCATGGTTCCTGGGTCAACTCAGCCTCTTTTAGCCCCGATGGCCGCCATCTGGTAACCGCCAGTATGGATCGTACGGCAAAAATTTATGGACAGGAGCTTGATGGGTCATGGGTCGAAAAAGCCATCATCTTCCACAATGATTCGATTGAATCAGCCACCTTTAGCACCGATGGCCACCATGTAATGACTATCTCTGACGATAACACGGTGCAAATTAACAGACTTCAGATGAAACATTGATGGTTTGCTGTGATCAATAAAAGAGACGCCATTCTGCAGGCGCTGAAAGACAGAAACGTTATTAGTTGCACTTAAAACCATTTTTTGAACTTTTTTTACAAAACCGATTCTAATTTATCTCGTCAATCTTGAACCTCCTTGTTAATTGGGGGGAATACCAACTCAGGAGAAACCGGGTTTGGATCCAGCGAATAATACATTCAGCATGGACGGTTCACTCTCGCCGTCAATTAATCGCGCTCGATTAGGGGGAGAATCATCAGGTGTTAGTGCGGGTAGATCCATTGCTATACCTGACAAGGAAGAAAAGAAAAAACTTTTGTTTTTCGATTTACCCATCGAAACAACCCATAAAATTATTGGCTTGTTGGAAGTTAGGGATGTTGTTC
>NZ_JAHHPQ010000706.1:0-1723 GCF_024606245.1 Endozoicomonas sp. SESOKO2 | reverse complement strand
CGTCTGGCGTTTCGGCGAATTGAATTGACTGAAGAGAGAAATTACTTTTCGGGTATGGGAGCGCCAAGACCCTTCACTCTCGCCCTGCCGGGAGGAATGGCGCCCACCGGGCGCGTGCCAGAAGCTTATGGTAAATGGATGGTTGGCATTTTTGATCCACAATGCCTGTATGTCTATAAACGTAATGCAGGGACTTGTTCGCTGGCGATGATGCTGCCTGAGCTAACTCCGGAAAACAGGTTAGTAAAACTTCTGCCTGATCTGCAATCAGTGCTTGATAGATATTTTGAGCGCGGCAATCAACTCATCTGGAAAGTTTATCCTGCTCGTTTCACCTCGGGACATCTGAATGCGGATGGGACGTTCTGTTTACCAGAATTGAAACCCGGCTATCATTCCACGGATGATGATTTCCCGGAGCTGGTGCTCACCCATTACAAAAAGCAGGACGTCAAATGCTTTTGCGTTTACAACGATGCAGAAATAAATGTTTCCGATATCCTGCGGGACAAGCGTCAGTGTGAAAAGGTATTGAGGCTTAAACCCTTACCTCTGGTTGTTTATTGCAACCGCACAGGTTCTGTAGAGGTTTATTATGATGATGAGCTGGACAGTCAATACCTGAGTATGAATGAGCGTTCGCTGAATGATTTTGCGTTCTCACAGGGCGTAGCCCCAGACCATTTCAGAGCCATGTTGAATCTGCTGCCTATGTCTGTGCGGGCAGAGGCACTGAGTTCGGAACGAACCACCACAGCAGATCCAGATGCCAGGCACAAACTGCAACAGGCCATTGACCTGGTCAATGAACCCGGCTCTTACGACTGCGAGAGGCTTCTGGACTTAAAACAAAGAGGCTTGCCAATTCACCAGCGTTTTTTTCATGAACGAGGTGTTGACTCTCTGCTTGAGATCTTGCTGTGCTCCGCAATGATCAGAAACGATCAGCCAGAACACGAGCAAACTCGCGAACAGGAGGAGGAAACCTGCCGCTTATGTTGGCTGCTTCTGAAGAGCGGAGCACAGCTGGCGAGGGATTTTTCACCCCTTGTCATGATGTGTAACACCTTAAATCCGGTAATGCCACCAGGCATAATGAATTATTTGGTGGCTGCCTTTGCTCCATTTGATGTTCTAACCCTGAAACATCTCAGGAGAATACCTTTAACCGATTGCCCGGGAAGCGTCGTAGAATTTGACCGAATCTGCCGGGAATGCACTCCACAGAAACTGCAGAGCTGTCTGGAAGAGTTATTACGTTATCCGTGTAGTTTTAATTCTCCGACTCTTGACATCATCCAGTCTAAATTACTGGCTCTTTATCACTACGGGGCTTCTCTGGACAAAAACGTTCTGAACCGTTTCGAAGCCGATGTGAAGCATCAATACCCTAACGGCAAGAAGATTATTAATAACTTTTCTTTGAATGATTATATCCGATGGCTTAATCAACTCTATGAGCAAAGGGAAACACATCCTTTCTACCAGAATTGGCCAAAGTATGTTCGGCAAGCTCATCAGGACATCGCAGATCTGAGACGATCTCTCGGTCTGGACGATTCTCAAAACCTGGAGACACCATCGTCAGCTGAGGCACCAGCAGCTTTACAATTTATGGTGGACACCTTCAGCAAACCACCAGCCATGCCAGAAAATGTCGGCGATAATGAAAAAACCATCCTGAAGGTACTGCAGCATTATTACCGCCGTCCGGGACCGGAGC
>NZ_JAHHPQ010000705.1:0-2189 GCF_024606245.1 Endozoicomonas sp. SESOKO2 | reverse complement strand
TTCGGAGGAAGCCCAGACAGTGCTGAAACAGCGTGGGATTGCCGTGGTCAGCGAGAAGCGTCCCTACTTAACCGACGATAGCTCCCGGAGAGAATGGAAAATGCTGGTACCGAAGAAGATAAAGAAGCCTGATGCCCAGAGCACGCCAGCAGTGGAGGAGAGGAAAAACCCTTTGATCTCGCCATGAAAATGGATTTACGGACAATGGGTATTGGAACTTTTTTACCAGCCGGATACTCCAAGAACTTTAAAATCCCTCCTTACGGAATAGGGTAAATAATAAGTTTAATGGAGTATTACCATGAATGTTGTCCATGGAGCGGGGATCTCTGCAAGCCCGTGCCCTCACCCTCAATCAAACTCTGACACCCGGTCGGTAACAGCTTCTGGTCGATGGGCAGTGGGCGAACCGACCAACAAACTGCTACCCCGTCATCCCAGGGAGTATGAGCGACAGGAGCTACTGCGGGCTGCTGAGAGTGGACGCCTGGCATTTCGCCGAATTGGATTGAGTAAAGAAGCAAACTACTTCTCAGGCAAGGGAACACCAAGACCTTTCACCCTCGCCCTGCCGGGGAGGTTGATGCCTACCGAGCGCGTGCCAGATACTTATGGTGAATGGATGATAGGTACCGTTGATCCACAGTGCCTGTACATCTACAAACATAGTGCGTCGACCCGGGATCTGTTGCAGCCTGGCGTAACTCCGGATCATCTGGCGACAAAACTACTGCCTCATCTGCAATCATTGTTCGATAATCGTTTTGATCGTGGCAGTCGAATCCTCTGGAGAGTTTACCCTACCCGTTTCACCTCGGGACATCTGCAGGCAGATGGGACATTCAGTTTACCAAAATTGAAATTCAGCGATCATTCCTCCTTCCCTGAATACCCGGAACTGGTGCTTAACAAATACAGCAGAGAAGACATCAAATGCTTTTGTGTATACAACGATGGACAGAGAAATATTACCGACATCCTGCTGAATAAGCGTCAGTGTGAATATAAATTGCAGCTTAAACCCTTGCCACTGGTCGTTTATTGCAACCGCACAGGTTCTGTACAAGTCTATTTTGATGATGAGCTGGACAATAAACACCTGGCCAGGAATGAGCATTCTCTGGATGATTTTACGTTTTCACAGGACATAGCCCCAGACCATTTCAGGGACATGTTAAATCTACTGCCAATGTCTTTGCGAGCAGAGGCACTGAACTCGGAATTAACCGTCTCACCCGATGTTATGCACAAATTGAAAGAGGCCATTGAGCTGGTGAGTGATCCCCGTTGTTACCATTACCAGAGGCTTCTGGAATTAAAACAAAGTGGCCTGCCAATTCACCAGCGTTTTTTTCATAAAGGAACTGTTCAATCTTTGCTTGACAAGCTGCTGATTTCCGAACAACTCAGAAGCGGTAAGTGTGAGCAAAACCGGGAACAGGAGAAGGAAGCCTGTCGCATACTTCATCTGCTTCTGCAGAGCGGGGCAGGGGTGGGGATTTCTGTTGACCAAATTTACAAAATGGACAATATCAACCACCCGTCAATGCCAGCGGGAGTTTTCAATTATATGGTGGCTGCCTTTGGTCCCTTTGATTTTCTGACCCTCAAACATCTCAAAAGGATACCTTTGACCGGTTGCCCGGGAAGCATCGTTGAATTTGACCGAATCTGCCGGGACAACACTCAACCGCAACGGCAAAAATGCCTGACAAGGGCATTACGTTATGTGGTAAGTCTACCGAATCCAACGCTCGAATATATTCAGTCCAACCTACTGGCCCTTTTTCATTATAAGGCTTCTTTGGATCAAGACATGCTGAATAGTCTTAAATTCGGCCTGAAGAGGAATTGCCGTAACGGTGAGACGCACATTGATGGTTGCTTCGTAGATGATTATATCCAATGGGTTGAAAAATTATGGAAGCAACGGGAAACGCATCCCTACTACCAGAATTGGCCAAAACTTGTCCAGCAGTCCAAGGGGGAAATCAATGACCTGAGACAATCTCTGGGTCTGGACGATTCTCGCGACCAGGCAACGCCCCTGACAGCCGAGCCATCCATGGCATTACAGTTTGTGGTGGACGCCTTCAGCAAACCGCCGGTCTTGCCTGAAAATGTCGGCGATAACGAAAAAACCATCCTGAAGGTACTGCAGCATTATTACCGCCGTCCGGGACCGGAGC
>NZ_JAHHPQ010000704.1:0-1118 GCF_024606245.1 Endozoicomonas sp. SESOKO2 | reverse complement strand
CCATGCCTGCTCTCTGTCTTTTAATCCAAATGCCCCATTCATCATTTTGATGCCAGAACAGTAATTGCGAAAGACGCCCCCCATATAGTGGTCGGGATCCGACAGATGAGCTACGTCAATGGATAAATCATTGCCAAACTGATCAACGACGCTGTTACAGGTAGAATCGACAAAGCTCAGAACGTTTTCTCTGGGCCATAAGTATATAGAGAACAACACACCACTGCTTTGTGGTGAAACGGGTGTTGGAGGATCCGTTCCAGTGGTTACAGCTATAACGGTTTGAGTGTTTTTCATAGTCAACTGCACTTGCCCTTTTTTCTGAAAACATCTTACGCTCAGTGCAGCGTTTTGAGTGTTGGTTGATCCTGGTAGACCTTTTAAAAGATCAAACTCAGAGTGCAAAAATCGGTAGACGAAATGTTCTTCTGTACCAAACTCACCATAATTGCTACAGCCCAGATCTACCGGCCTGATCCTCATATCGTTATCCGCTGGATCAAGTACCACCCTGATGTTGTCTGCAACAAAAATACCCGCGCCCCTCAGTTCCAGAATACCCGCCGGTATATAATCCCCTGTGGCCGGGGTTGTACCAGGGTCTCCTGTGGTAGCCGTTGCTGATGAATCATCGCTATCCAAAGGATGTCTGGAATCGACTTCGATATTCGCCAGATAATAGACAGAATCATTATGGGTTGCCGAGATCACGTAGTGACTCTCTATGCCTCCCTCAATAACAAATTCAGGCAGGATATCCACTCTGTTCCCCACAAAAGCCGAGTTGTCCGGTAACTGAAAACCGTTGACTCTTCTGATGCTATCAGAAACGGGCTCTGACAATGGCAATTCATAAACCGCTGGCTGTCCCTTTCCGGGCGATTGCTCTGCATCAAAGATAAACAAGGTTGGATAGACCGTTTGAAAAACCTCATGACCCAGTTTTGATGTTGTAGCGGATACTTTTCTAATCCTGACTGTTTCAGAAATTGGAGCTGCAGCTGGGGGAGAACTACGGGGAATGCCTGAGGAAGTGCTCGGGGAAGATGTTACCGGTGGTATTTGATTATTCTTTTCTCTGATGAGAGCCTTAAAAACAGCTAAATGATGACTGCACA
>NZ_JAHHPQ010000075.1:0-2822 GCF_024606245.1 Endozoicomonas sp. SESOKO2 | reverse complement strand
AACCCCACATTACAAAGAAAGCCATATCCCTTAATACTTCAGGTTTCAAAACGGAAAGATCTATGAAACCTATAGAGCGCAAACAAAACAGCTAGTCTGGCAAGAACGAATGAACGACTGGCAAAAATCCGGACTTTCGGCCTCTGGCTGGGGTAAAAAGCACGATATCAAACAGCACCTGTTCTTTTACCAGAGGCGCAAACTGCTTGCTCAGCCAGAAGCGCCTGCAGTGTTCTGAACGGTTCCCAGACTGGTCATAAGCCAGAGTGGAAAAATTATAAATTAACAGGGAGTCTGAAGGTCAGCACTCGCTAATAACAGGAGCCGCAAGTTTTACGGCTTTGTTCTTTGATTTTTCTACTGGCTCCTTATGTGGCTAATTTCCCAATCTATGTCCCGTTCCTGACATAGATGTAGATTGTCGTGATGTCGCTTTTGTCCATAGTTCAGAGAAGAAATCGGAAAAATTTTCCAAAACTGTCTGGCATTGTTCAGGCCTGAATGCACAGGTTATAAAAACCATTAAACAGCCAGGTGCTAAATATGAAGAACCAAGCCCCCATAAAATTGCAAAGGTAAGGCTCGTAGCAATTATTGCTGGACGAACTTTATTAATAGAATCTGAATTGGTCAATTGAGTAGGCAATACTACTATTAATGGCTCCTTGTTATCTTTACTATCTTCTAAAGTCAAATATCGCTTGATGCTATCTTTCAAATATGGAAATTCATTAGTTAAGTTTTTTAAATTAACTATTTCACAGGAGCTGGGAATGTAATGGCCCCTGACAAGAAAAAACGGAGCAAGCTGATTAATTACAGACCAATTGTTATCAAAGTCATCATTAAAGATTTTCTTATCAATTGTTTCTCTTTCAATAACAGCATATTGACTTTTATTTTCATTAGCTGAACATATAAAAAAGTTTATCTGCTCAGAAGCAGAAGCATTGAATATAAAAAGATTGAAAGTTATCGCGGAAAGAATAAATAACGCTTTGTAAATAAATACCATAATATATGGATCCTGAGATTGATTCTATGATTTCTTTTTTGATGAATCTCGCAAAAGTAGACCATAAAACGCCACATAACAAATGATTCAAGTTCGTTCCGGGCTTTGCTCTCCACCCGACGACGTCGGCGGCGCGGCTGAACCAGGCGCGTGTGCCGGGCATGGCACTTAACTTGAGAAGTGAAGATCAGGTATTCGCAGAGCCGGAGGTTAGCGCAAGAGCAAGGGCGTTGCCGTGAGGCAGGGTCTGCGCGAGGAAAGTTAAGTGTCATACATCGGGAGGTCGGCATTTTGTTGAGGGAGCATCTGACAAAGGAATCATTCTGCTTGACCGCAATACAGAAGACCGAAAATGGCTCCTGCAACAGACCATCCATTGCCTTGTCAGCAGAAGGCATTGTAGTTGAATCTCGCCCCTGAAGGTCTGAACAGATATTGGAGAGTAATTGTCGGGGAAGTGATTTCGGATGACAGTTGTTAAACAACTGTCGTTGTCTCTGGATTATCCAGGGGGGGAACTGGTAACGGGAGACCCGATTGAATCCAAATCCATCTTTTGTTCACCTGTGATGGTGCGGCTACTTGAGAGGAATAATCTGGTACCGGTACTTAGCAGCTTCAAGGTAATAAAGGAGCCGCTGGCGTTAATGGTATGACTGTTGACGAACTTCCGCATTTGCTGAGATAGCAATGGCCAAACTGAGAGTGACTGCCAAACAACTAAGCCGTCGAACGAAGGCCGTTATCTTAAAGATCATTACAGAGCTAAGATGTGTGGGATGGATCAAAGCTGTCAGGCTCTGCCCTATCCGGATTAAGTGTCTTGCCGTTAATCTCTGCTAATCTGTGTCCTTCACTTATATAGATTGAAGTTATGCCATTGAGTGCCAAAGCAAAACCTCAGCCGACAAAGATTGATCATACTCGCAACACCCTGACTGACGCAGTTGATGCTTTGGGTCAAACCCGTGGTGAAATGCACCAAAGGTTTGACCAGTAAGACAAAGAACATGGTCAATTCAAACATGAGGTGAAAGAGCGGTTTAACTGCCTCGAACGGAAATTTGTTTAGAAATAATTAATGATGGAAAGTTGCGCACTTTTGAGTACGGTCATAAATTTCACCGTGAATGCATCGCAAAATGGTTTAAAAAAACATCCTGCCCATTTTGCTAATTTAATGTAATGACTGGTGAAATGGAGTGTAGCAATCCGTCTTCAGGCCCAGAAAGTTCAGACTCAGAAAGTCCAGAATCGGAAAGTTCAGGTCTGGAAAGTTCAGATCCGGAAAGTTTAGAAACGGATAGCTCCACACAAGAAAGTTCAGAGACTGATAGCACTGACTCTGAGTGCAACCCTCCACGCAGAAAAAAAAGACGCTATAGCTAAATACTTAGTTTTTGAAACAGGTATAAATCGGTTAGCCGGGGATCTCTAACCTCCGGCCCCTGCAGCACCTTGGTCTGCGGGTCCGCACTGGGCGATTCACCGAGGATAGCTAAACCTGATCTATAAGTCTTTCAGAGAAACAAGCCCAAGGCTCGCAGGAAAAATGTCGTTCAATGTATGCTGAGCTGCTTGTTAATCTGGCGTTCCTTGACTAAATTTACCATGGTTGTTTGAGAGGGAGAGCGATTCGTGGGCTTTTGCGCCAGATGTTTTTGTACTTTGTTCTGGCCTCAAGGAGATAACCTGCCTGGGTTTCCGGGAGCCTGACCGACAATGGCCCCGTCTGGGAGACCACGTAGCCAAGACGGCAGAAAATTGAGGATGAAAATTCGGTTTTGTGAGGAGAATAGCGAGCTAT
>NZ_JAHHPQ010000703.1:0-4259 GCF_024606245.1 Endozoicomonas sp. SESOKO2 | reverse complement strand
TCAATTATTGAGAGTCATGAATCAAAAGAGGCGACATCTATCCTGACACAGCGGGCTGGCGATGCAGTGAAACTGACCGCTGCATTCTCATACACCCCGAATGACTCAGAGCAAAAAAATAAAATAATGGCCATAGAGATGAACCATTATTTGTGAAGACCTGTCCGATTCAAAACGTGGCTAAGAAAGCGTCTGCAAAAAGCTCTGATCAAACGTGAGCAGCCAGATTTTTTTGAAGATGAGTTTTCCGAAAGGCGGTCAGATCCAATGAGTTATTTTTCTATTAACGCTTTGATGATCTTCTCCAGCTGAATAGCATTGCCCTCAATGCTTTTCTGGAATAGCTGGATTTAAAGAAAGTAGAAGGCGATTGCCTGACTGCCTGGCAATAGTACTCCAAGGCGTGTTGGTATTCACCGGCAACATACAGAGATCTGAAAATAGAGAGCAGTCGTCTGGTTTCATACTTTGACTTCAGTGACATAAACTTGCAAGGAAGTCTCGTCGGGCTGAAGACCTCATCGATGAGGTCCAAACCAACAGATAGATCAAGCTTCACGTTGTTTCTCATGCTGTCATCGTGTTTATGTATTTTGGCGACAGGCTTGTTAAGTGTGATGCATTGATAGTTAGCCAGCACATAAGCAAACATGGGGATGTCTTCAACGCATCTAAAGTGAACAGGATACTGATACCCGTCAAAGATCTCCCTGTGCATGGCTGTTGCACCGTTGGCAATAGGCAGTTCATCCTTCAAAAGATACATTTTGAATAGGGCTGTATTATCGTTGGGAACTTTCGGTCTGGGCCGGAAGCGTTCCCTGCCATCAGGTTCCACAGAAATATGAGCGCCAATCACCATACTTACCTCAGGGTATGAATGAATGGCTTGACTCAGACTCCCAAGAGAATGTTCGACCAACTCATCATCGGCATCAAGAAACATTAAATACTGACCAGAAGTCTCCAAAACGCCGCGGTTTCTGGTAGCAGCTAAACCTTTATTAGGTTGAGTAATGGCCCGAAAAGTGCCTGGGTATTGTGCTGTCAACTCGCTGATGACCACTTCCGTATCATCTTGTGAGCCATCATTAATAACCAGCAGCTCATAATCCTTGCATTTCTGTGCTAAGACTGACTTTACAGAGCGTTTTAGAGTATGGGCGTAGTTATAGCAGGGGATGACAATACTGAATAAAGGGGCAGTCATAATGAAGAAGGATCAACAATATCTTTGCTGAGTTGGTTGATAACAGGTGTAAAGAAGGGACTGGCTTGAGGTTCATCTCTCCAGTTCCGGGCGAAACGTGCAAGATCCTTAGGGTATTGCCTTAGATAGGTAGACGAACACGGGTAGCTGGCCAAAGAGTCCAGATCTATCAACAAAGGCCGGTGGTTCTGAATAATGAAATTCTGTCCTTTCAAATCTCCATGAATAATCAGAGATCGCTTCAAGGTGTAAAGGATGTCATCTATTTCCTTAGCAACGACGGGCCACTCGGGCTGAGGCTCAGCGCCTTCAGCAAAATATTTCATAGCATGAATACTTACGACATATTCATGAATAACGAAGCTGGTCTGTTTCAAAGGCCCCCAGCGCTTCTCCAGCAAGGCAACGGGTCGTGCTGTCGGGACACCAATGCTTTCCAGCAGCTGGGCTGCATACCAGGTGACCGCAGCTCTTGAGGGAATCAGGCTACGAGTCAGACTGTAGAGAAAGCCTCTGGAATTGTACCTTTTGATGAAATACTGTTTTTTACCGGATGTCGCAACAGCAACGGTCGTGGCTTTTCCTGTCTTGATGATATGTCCCTGTCTGATAAAGGCGTCGGGCTCAGTAAGAAGGTTTGAAAGCTCCGGGCATTCATCTCTCTGATCGGTAATAGCCAATTGAAACCAGGACTTCTGATAACTAAATCCTGTCCTGGGTTTCAGACATTCTTGTAGCTTTAATTCTTTCTGCTTGCGGATGCGCTGTACTTCGTTCAATAGCTCTGGCGGAGCGTTGTGCGCCTCAAGAAGGCGATCAAACTTGGGTGGTAGTTGTGCAAAATGTTCAGGGCGTTCATTAGCCAACAGAGCCTGATAAATAAATTCAGACTTTTGAGAATCAGAACTCAGTGTATGCCACTTCTGAAGGAATGGGTCAGGCATATTACTCCCTTCCTTCGAAAAAGTTCAGGATTTTTCGGATTCGAACCTTGTCGCTCGCTTTGAGTCGGCCTCCACAATAGAGTTGATAAAACTTTAGCCGTTGAGTGCGTGAAAGATGCTGCTTGCCCATCTTATCAAGGCAGGCCAGATCTTTGGTAATCCCTCGCTCCAGGAAAAAGGGAAGAACCTTCTGGCCAGCAGGACAATCAATGAAACAGATTTCAGGATTTTCATTCTGTGAAACCAGAATATTTCGCCACTTGAGATCAGTGTGGATGAAGCTCTGGTTATGCATGGTTCTGACCGCTGGAGCTAACTGCTCAATAACTCTGGCCATCCAGGTCCGATCTTTCAGCCAATGAATACTGTCTCTGACCATCTGGCGAAGATCCAGAGTATTGGGTGCCTCTTCGGTCACCAGTGCGCCGCGCGTCATAATGCCCCATTGAATTTCCTGCCCATAGGCGACCACCTTGGCGGCAGGAATACCGTGTTCACGGAAAAACAGCATGCTTTCCCATTCCCCCCGGATACGGCTTCTGCCAATGTACCGGCGAAGATTTTTCCCGCCTCCGGTATACCGTTTCAGGTAGTAGCCTTTACCACCAATTTCGGTACGGCACATGGAACTGATGATATCCCGGGTAATTTCAACACCTGCCATGGCAAAAGTGCTTTCGAGCGTAGAGACAGCATTGCCAACCGGCGTGTCATTATAGGATTCCGTCAGTGTCCAGCTGGACGACATCAAAAAAGGAATGTGCATATTGTAAGTGGCCCATAAGTGGGCGGAATCTTCATGAATTCAAAGCTTGGATATTTCGGTTACAGAGGGTATTTCAGACGGTCTTTCACATCAGGAATCGTAGTGATAACGACAGGAAATAATACCGGGAAACATGCCTATTGCTTGAGAGAGTTGGCTGATAGCAGCTTTAGTGAAAACCCCTTCTTTCAAGAAAGCAGAGCATTCACTTTCAAGAATTAATGTTGTCTGTGCAAATTTATCTGCTTCAGATTCCTGTCTGATATATTGTTGATCTTTAGAATCATTTTCTAAGAATGTAATTCTTTTACCATGTAGCAAAACTTCTTCACCGTCCCTTTGACTGCATTTGTCAGGTGGCGGTTACTTCCAAGACATATTGAGTTTACGCTGCTTCTGGGCACAGTCTCTGAGATAAAGATTTATTAGGCTTTGATAGGAAACACCTAAGTCATCCGATAGGGATTTGAAATATTCAATTGCATCTTCATCAATACGAATTGTTATTTTTTTTAATTTTTTTGCATAGGGGTTTTTAATGCCCTTACTGAAATCATACTCTTCCCTCATTGTCTCATCTGCTTTTATAAGCCGTAGCTTCACTTTTGTTAGCTCGTCTCTCAGAGATGATACGAATGATTTCATTCTCACTGCGATAGCAATGGCAAACAACTAACACTTTCAAGCTAACACTCATACCTAAAAAACGAAACGATCTTCTTCATCAGAATGGTCTGGATCACTAATAAGAAAACCATTCTCATCTAAAAATACAGATCTCGCCTCCTCAAAGCTAATTCCATGCTTTTTGAGGTTTTTCTTGGGCTTTTCTACGTCTCACTCGAATGTAAATTTTCTCATGCATAGAGTGCAACTACATTGTAGTGGTTTTCACTTTTTCTACTTATCTGAAGGAAAAGCAGGATTTTTCTTGAGCCACCTAACCCAGAGCTGACGGGCAGCGTAGCTGTGTCCCCGCCAAGCGAGTTGTTAGGTGGCGTAGTTATTTCTGAAGGTGGTTTACGATGATGGCGAGAGTTTCTTCTATTTTGTCAAAACGTTTGTCGTGCTGGTCAAAACGTTTGTCGTGCTGGTCAAAACGTTTGCGGTTCTCAGACTGGTAAGCCTCAATCTTGCGGTCTTGCCGCTCAAACATGAGCCGATTCTCTCGCTGGTTTTCGAGCACAATCTTCTGTGTTTCCCCAGTAATCTCGATGAGCCGATGTACAGCGTTATCCAGCGATTCAAAATGGGATTCAAGTTTCTCTACACGATATTCCAGTGACATACTGCGTACCATTATCATTTGTTGCAGGAGCAGTCAGCATAGCAGACATTG
>NZ_JAHHPQ010000702.1:0-1643 GCF_024606245.1 Endozoicomonas sp. SESOKO2 | reverse complement strand
GGGTTTGCTCTTTTAGCGATCTGGCCAGCCCCAGGACTGAGTTTTGATAGTCAGCTCGGCTGAGTTCGTCCGGGCATTCTTGCAAGATGGCCAGGAATTGTTCTTCTGCATAGGTGAAATGTTGGTTTTTTAATTCTTCGAAAGCTTCGTTGACTTTTTGTTTTGCCGACTTAGACGATTGCTTGTTGGTTGACGGCTGCGGCCTTTGAGAAAAAGATGCCCTGTGCGCAGTGGTTCGCCGACGGCGAATAGTTGGGGGCGTGTCCAAAGACCGATCATCCCTCGAACCACGAGGAACAAACGGTAGCGCATTCGGGTTTAAATTAGATGCAGGCGTTGTTTCCCGATGGGCATCAGGCAAGCGGTTTTGTGACGGTTGCGATCCTGAACCGCAGGATGGTGGTAATTCGTAATTCATGGCAAAGTAACCTCCCATTGTGCTCTTAAGACAGTAAAAGTAAATAAGAGTTCTCCCAAGCGCCTTAATTACCTGACCCTTTGGAATTCAAAAGTGCTGGCTCATTGGCCAGGTACTGATGTTCGCCTTGCCTGATTCTTCACCTTAAATTATTACGTCCTTTGTAGTTCAGTGATTTCCACCGAGTGATCCCAACTGCCGGTTACCACATGGCTGCCATCGGCGCTGAAGGTGGCTGATGAGATCGTGGAGCAATGGACAATGCTGGCTTTCTCTGACCATGTCCCATCATCTTTCTCGCCAATGATTTTCGCCGTGTTGTCCCTGCTGGCAGTCACCACATGGCGGGCATCAGGGCTGAAGGTAACAGACAAGACGCCATACTTATGCTTGAAGATGATTTTTTCTTCCCATAAGCCATTGGCTTTCTGGCCGATGATTTTCACTATGCCATCGTCACTGGCAGTCACTGCATGACGGCCATCGGGACTGAAGGTGGCCGAGTTGACTTCAGCATCGTGGGGGATGATGGCTTTTTGTACCCATGATCCATCGGCCTCCTTGCTATAGATTTTCGCCTTGGAATCCTTACTGGCGGTCACCACATGATGGCCATCGAGGCTGAAACTGGCTGCATTGACAAGCTCATCATGGGGAATGACACCTTTTTCTTCCCATGATCCATCGGTCTTCTGGCAATGGATTTTCGCCGTTCTGTCGTAACTGGAGGTGACCACCTGGTGGCTATCGGCGCTAAAGGTCGCTGATGTGACAAAATTATTATGGGAAAAAATCGCTGTTAATCTCCATGATCCATCGTCATTCTGGCTATGGATTTTCGCTGTGTTATCCCAACCACTGGTTATGACATGGCGGCTATCGGTACTAAATGTGGCTGAGCTGGCGGTGTGCCTGTGGGAAATGATGACTTTTTGCTCCCATGATTCATCGCCCCCCAAACTATATAGTTTTGCTGTGCCATCCCAACTGACGGTCACCACGTGTTGGCTATCGGGGCTGAATGTAGCTGATAAGACCATACTTTGATGGGGAATGGTGGATTTAACTGCCCATGATCCATCTATCGTATGGCGGTAGATGATCGCTTTGTTGTCTCTATTGGCGGTGACAAGATGGCGGCCATCGGCACTGAGGGCGGCTGAGTTGATAATTGCTTTTTCGTAAATGATGGATTTTGAAACTAAATTAAACTTTTCACAATCAG
>NZ_JAHHPQ010000701.1:0-3068 GCF_024606245.1 Endozoicomonas sp. SESOKO2 | reverse complement strand
TTTTTAGACCAATTTATTGCAACCGCAGTAGGACAGCCTTAAGTCCGACAGGCTGTTAGCAAAAGACTACTCATTCTGCTGAACTTTTTTGGGAGGAGCCCTGTGGAAAATCTGGCTCAAGTGTCGTACGCACTCGATACTTTCTACTTTCTGATGTCCGGTGCGCTGGTAATGTGGATGGCCGCCGGTTTTGCCATGCTCGAAGCTGGTCTGGTCCGTTCTAAAAACACGGTTGAGATTCTGACCAAAAACATCGCACTGTTTGCGATTGCCTGCACCATGTACCTGCTTTGTGGTTACGCTATTATGTACCCCGGGGCTAATGAGGGCGGTATCCTGCCGGTTCTGGGTTCGTTGATCGGTACTGAAAACACGGTTGAAGCCGTGACTGCAGGTGGCGATGATGCGCCATACTATTCTGCACGTTCAGACTTCTTCTTCCAGGTGGTCTTCGTTGCGACTGCAATGTCCATCGTTTCCGGTGCGGTTGCCGAGCGCATGAAGCTCTGGTCTTTCCTGCTGTTTGCGGTCTTTATGACTGGCTTCATCTATCCCGTACAAGGTTTCTGGAAATGGGGTGGTGGATTCCTGAACGAAGCAAACTTCCAGGACTTCGCAGGTTCCGGTGTTGTTCACATGGCCGGTGCTGCTGCGGCTCTGGCAGGTGTTCTGCTGCTGGGTGCCCGTAAAGGCAAATACGGTAAAGACGGTGCTGTTAACGCAATCCCGGGTGCCAATCTGCCTCTCGCTACTCTGGGTACCTTTATTCTGTGGCTGGGATGGTTCGGCTTCAATGGCGGTTCTCAGTTGAAGCTGTCTGACGTTGAAAACGCGAACGCTGTCGCCCAGATTTTTGTCAACACCAATGCTGGTGCTGCGGGTGGTGTCATTGCTGCCCTGATTGTAGCTCGCATCCTGTTCGGCAAGGCTGACCTGACTATGGCCCTGAACGGTGCTCTTGCCGGCCTGGTATCCATCACAGCTGAGCCCCTGACACCGACTGCAGTATCTGCCACTCTGATTGGTGGTGTCGGTGGTGCTTTGGTTGTCTTCGCCATTCTGGCTCTGGACAAGCTACGCATTGACGATCCAGTGGGTGCCATCTCTGTACACGGTGTTGTAGGAATCTGGGGTCTGCTGGCAGTACCTTTGACCAACGACGGTGCGACTTTCAGCGCTCAGCTGTTGGGCATTGCCTCCATCTTCGCCTGGGTATTCATCGCTTCCCTGATCGTCTGGGCTGTTATCAAGCAGATACTCGGTCTGCGTATCACTGAAGAAGAAGAGTATGAAGGTGCTGACCTGACGGAATGCGGCATGGAAGCTTACCCTGAGTTTATGGGTAAACAGTAACAAGAAGTAGGTGATTAAAAAGAGCTGTCGCCGCGTGCATGACCTGACATATAACTTTTAGCGATGACATAAAGCGACAACTCTTCCAAACGAGACCTCGGCAACAATACTTCAAGTTTTGTGTGACCGGGGTTTTTTTATGTGCCAAAGAACACTTGAGCTGAGACAGTAAAAAAGGGACGCCGGATTAAACGGCTTCTGTCTACTGATATTTTTCAGAACTCACATACCCGTTAGAACTGTGTCGACGCGTCCGACTATAATCAATTTCAATATATTCAAACATCGCCTGATGCATCTGCTCCCCCATTCATCATAGGCGTGTGAACCTGTGTTTCTACTTTCAAAGGATGACAGCAGCTTTCAACGCGAGCATTAGTTCAGCAATCACCTTCACGACTCTTACTTTGCTCTCATTCATCTTTGCAGAGGATGTTTCTGAAGGTTTTTAAACCATACCGGTTTCCTCGACCACGAAGTCAAGTGTCTAAAGACAGAACTCTGGAGAATGGCAATGGGCATTGCAAAGAGCTGGTCTATTGCGGGTTTGTTTACCTTATTGGCAGCAAGCTGTATGCAGACAGTAGCTCAAACGGCTGTTACTGCCCGGCCAACAATGCAACCTCCACTGATCCACGAGATTAATATAGATCCGAACATGTTGCCGGTAACGGTTGCTCCAACACCCACAGGAGGCGTTGCCCCACCAAGCCATTGTGGGCCCCACAGGGTTATGAGTGTCTCATGGAATATGAACAGTACGCTCATGGCTGTGGGAATGGGTTCCGGCAGTGGCACTTCCGGATGTCCTTTTTCAGGCCCCGTACAAATCTTTGATATGAGTGACCCGGTGAGGCCCAGACTCCTGCACACCTTTCACGATGCTAAAAACTGGGTGAGGAATGTTGCCTTCAATCACGACGGTACCCGACTGGCAGTCGGGGGGGATGAGAATGAGGTCAGGATTTATGACCCAGTGAACCTGTCCACTCCCCTTGCCACCCTGTCCGATGCGACAAGCCCGATACGCAGCGTTAAATATGATCACGGCGGCACTCAGCTGGCAGTCGGAGCACAAGATAATAAGCTCAGGATTTATGACCCAAGGAACCTGTCCATTAGTCCGACAATTCTGACCGACGCAGCAGGTTGGGTAATGGACATTGACTACAACCCCGACGACACCGAACTGGCAATAGTATCGAGAGACTACAGGCTCAGGGTTTATGAGCCGAGGGATCTGTCCAATGCCCCGCAAGCTGTGATCACTTATCTTGATCAAATGCGGAGCGTTAAATTCAACCACGACGGCACACTGCTGGCAACTGGGGGAAGAGATCTTAGATCCAGGGAAAACAGGGTTGTAGTTTATGACATAAATAACCTGGCCAGCACGAAATATACTCTGTTGGGTGCGACAAACACGGTCATGAGCATTGACTTCAATCACGACAGCACCCGACTCGCCGCTGGGTCGGCTGATCAGAAGGTTAGAATATATGACATGTTGAATCCGCCCGG
This sequence comes from Endozoicomonas sp. SESOKO2, assembly GCF_024606245.1. Classification (NCBI taxonomy): domain Bacteria; kingdom Pseudomonadati; phylum Pseudomonadota; class Gammaproteobacteria; order Oceanospirillales; family Endozoicomonadaceae; genus Endozoicomonas; species Endozoicomonas sp. SESOKO2. The sequence goes on along the minus strand of NZ_JAHHPQ010000701.1, from coordinate 194 downwards.
CGTTCTGTACACCCTCTCTGATGCGACAGATGTTGTACGGAGCGTTAACTACAACCACGACGGCACCCTGCTGGCAGTCGGGGCGGAGGATGGAAAGGTCAGGATTTATCGGGTCGCTGCAAGAGTGTCAGCGACAACATCGTCATCTGCACGTCTCTCAACCAGTCAACTCATCACTGCTTCGTCATCTGCAC
>NZ_JAHHPQ010000700.1:0-1412 GCF_024606245.1 Endozoicomonas sp. SESOKO2 | reverse complement strand
GTGATAGACTGAGCTAACAAAACTGGGTATTCGCATACCGGTTTAATCTTCCATGAAGAGGCGGATGGGAGTCTGTGTAAACCTTTACCTACTATAAAAAATTAGAGAAAAATGGCTTTGTTAGCCAGTTTTGAGTCCATCAATCCCACTAATGATTAAGGGACGCTCCCTGTCCAGTTAGCTCTCCAACTCCAGCATCCAGTCTCCTGGTATCCAAAAATCGTCCAGATCCAGTGATAACACTGGATGATCACCCTGATCAGACAGGGCTCTGGCGTCTTCAAACGCTTCAAGGCAGTCATCTTCAAGTATTGGGCCGATCAGCTCAGGCCGGTATTCATTATCTTTTCCTGCCCGGTCGAGTATTTCGTCGGCTTCGAATCCGAAAGTGCAAGCCCAGAGTGCTCTGAGACGGTTTCCTGAAGCACCGTATGCGATTCTGGCGATGTTAATATCGTGCATATTGCACCAGAGAATCGTTGACATGGCTGCGCAATCCGGCTCGGCATTGGTCAACAGAATCAGCTCCTGATTCCGTCGGACATGATAGTTTTGTGCCAGTGCATGAAGGGCGAGGCCTTCAGCGCTGAAGAGAGGGCTGATATGACGGGCATAAGCAGCAGTCACCAGAATCTGACCACAGGGGTCCAGGATGCAGCAGGAAAAGGGTGCTATGGGGTTGGCATTGATGCCAAGCTCGATCAGTTCTCCCATCATTTCTTCGTACTCTTGCATGACCGTTCTCCGGATGGGTTGAAATCATTAAGACAGACGTAGGCTATAAGCTAGTCATAAAATAACGAACTCGCTTTTTTCCCGATTTGCTGCCGCTACAGGACTGCATGGATGCAGGAGGCAGAGCAATGCAGGAGCAATTGCCGCGCAGGGCAGAGTATTCTCACTCAGGTTCCGGGGCTGACATGAACTTTTCTCAGCGAAAACAGTCAAAAGTACTCTGAGAATAACAAGGTGAAAGGAGTAAAACCCATGATAATAAACAGGATGACAGGTTTAACGTGGCGATTTAAAAAAAATGATTTCTTAGCTGTATGCGTCCTCACTTTAGTGATACTCATACTGCCTCTGGCAAGTCTCGGTTTGGAGATTTTATCATATGAGGTGGCCGCCCCTGAAGACTGTCTCAACCAGGAGCCGGATTTTCTTAACCGACTGAAGCAAAATCAAAGGTATTACCTGCTCTGTCATGTTCCTGCATCAGACTGGAAGGTTTTTCGTGATGACATCATTGATGATGATTCTTTAAGGATGGAAGCAGAACAACTGGTTGAGAAAATCAGCAATAATGACTTTATATTGCCAGCATCCACCTTGGAAAATCCATCATTCAAGAATGATGATGCATTGGTGGACAGAATGTTGGACCTTATGGTCTACATTCATATACATCTGGC
>NZ_JAHHPQ010000699.1:0-2556 GCF_024606245.1 Endozoicomonas sp. SESOKO2 | reverse complement strand
ATGGTGTCGTAAACATTTATGGCCTGGAGGCCAATGGCTCATGGCTGCAAAAAGCCGCCATTCAACAAAAGACAGGATTCACCGCAGCCAGCTTCAGCGCCGATAGCCGAAATGTGGTGACCGTCAGTCAAGATAACAAGGTGAGAATCACTGAACTACGCAAGAGGAGTTGATGGTTGAATGAGCGTATGGATCGGGGCTCTTTTGTTGCCTGGGAAGCTGACCTCAATTTTATGAACTTTCATCATAAAACCCAGTCTAATCACTCGAATCAATTTTGAATGTCCTCTCTGAGCGAGGATAAACACTGACTTTGAAGCTCTGGAGGAGCCAGGCATGAACCCTCTGAACAACCATTCCAGCGATGACGGTTCACCCCTGCCAACGAAGCAACCTCGAATGGAGGAAGCAGCAACGGGTGTCTGTGCAGGCAGGGACGTTATTGTATATCACCAAAATCAATCTCCATTCCTCTGTTTGCCCGACGAAACAAAATCAATAATTATTCGCTATTTGGGTTTTCGCGAGATTACCCGTTTAGCAAAGGTATGCAGGTATCTTCGCGATTTTGTTAAAAATGATAAAGCGATGGAAAGAGCATGGTATCGCCGGTTTCCTTCACCACACCAATATCAACTACAGGCGATGATTACGACTAAAGATACACAACAACTCTGTGATTGGTTGAAGCCGTTTGCAAATAAGGACACTATCGAGTCACTTTTAAAACAACAACAAAGTACTTTTTTTCATCCTCAGCTCCTGTTCACCAACAGTAAACTGATGTCTCAATGTAAAACATTCAAGCTGACAAAAAAAGCCGAAATCACCCATAATTTCGGTGTCAACACAGCCAGCTTCAGTGCCGACAGCCGTCGTGTAGTGACCGCCAGTTTAGATAGGGCGTTGAAAATCTATGAACAGGAGAGTGGTGGAAACTGGGCAGAAAAAGACACTATTATCCATAGTCGTTCAGTCAGGTCGGCCAGCTTTAGCTCTGATGGCTGTTATGTGTTAGCCACCTTTTATGATAAGACATTCAATATCTATAGTCAGTCAGACAATGGAACATGGGGAGTAAAAGCCACCGTTCCCCATGTTCCCAAAGTCAATTCAGTTACCTTCAGTATTGACGGCAGCCGTCTGGTGACTGCCAATCCAGATCACACGGTGAAAATCTTTGCTGAGGGGGACAATGGATCATGGGAATTAGAGGACACTATTTACCATACCTGTCCGGTCGCTAATGCCAAGCTCAGTGTCGATGAGAGTCTTCTGGCGATCCGGGATGAACGTCTCACTGTTAAAATCTATGACAAGAGAGTCAATGGATCATGGATGGAAAAAGCCACCATTCGAAACCAGAGCAAAATCGTCCATTTCAGCGCCGACAGCTGCCACCTGTTAACCTTCAATTCACCTCGCGCGGCAAGTATCTATGACCAGCAGGCCGATGGATCATGGAGAAAAGCAGCCACGATTGATCATGATGATTCTCTCACCGCAGCCACCTTCAGTGCTGATAGCTGCCATGTGGTGACCGCCAGCTGGGATGGCAAGGTGAAAATCTATAGCCTGAAGGGTGCTTCATCATGGCAAGAAAAAGCCTGCATTTCCCACAACGGAGAGGTCACCTCAGCTACCTTCAGTGCCGATTGTCAGCATGTGGTGACCGCCAGTTATGATAAGACGGCAAAAATCAGTGGTCTCCAGACCGACGGGTCATGGCTGGAAGAAGCCTGCATTACCCATGGGCACAGAGTCTTCACAGCCACCTTCAGTGCCGATGGTTGTCATGTGGTAACCGCCAGTTTGGATGGCACGGCGAAAATTTGTGGTCAACGGGCCGATGGGTCATGGCTGGGAAAAGCCACCATCCAACACGAGGAACCCATCAACTCAGCCCACTTCAGTCCCGATGACCGATATGTAGTGACCATCAGTAATGATTTCAGTGCGAGAATCACTGAACTACGGAAGGACGATGTTGATCGAAGGGGTGTAATCTACCCTCCGTCTCAGGTTTGGTGCATCCTATTGTGATCCATGAGCTTGAAGAATTTTTCCGGATCAGGGCTCTGTTTTTTTCCTGCTTTCACTGACCTCAATCGTGTGAACTTTCATCAAAAAACCGAATCCAACCTATCGAATTCATTTTGAATGTCCTTTCTTAGAGAGGATAACTACTAGCTATGGAGAAATAAGGCATGAATGTTATGGACAACCATACCAGCGTTGACGGGCTACTCCCGTCAACACCTGAGTCGCTTCAAATAGAGCAAGCGCCAACGGGTATCAATGCAGGTAGAGAAGTGAGTGTCTATAACAACAATCAATGTTTATTACTCGATTTGCCCGTTGAACTAGAATCTGTGCTTATTCGCTATTTGGGTTTTCGAGAGATTACCCGTTTAGCCAAGGTATGCAGATATCTTCGCGATTTTATTAAAGAAGATAAAGCTCTGGAAAGAGCCTGGATTCGCCGGTTTCCTTCTCCACAGAAATATCAATTAAGGACCACCATTAAGACAAAAGATGAGCAACAAATCCGTGATT
>NZ_JAHHPQ010000698.1:0-1445 GCF_024606245.1 Endozoicomonas sp. SESOKO2 | reverse complement strand
TCCTGTACCGTTTTCGGACAACGGAAAAAACGAAATTCCAGCGTTGATAATTTGTCGACATCCTCTGCTCCGGTAATGTGCAGTAAAGATATAGCCATAAATTTTCCGATCATATCGGCACTAATATTACCTAACCAATTTTGTAGAGTCGTTATATGAACAAGCTGGCTATAAAAATTTGAAAACTGTTCAAGCCTCTCTTTTTTTTCCGAATCAGTGTTCCCTTTATGGCTTGGCTTTTGAGTATCATTTTCTTCTATTTTTTTATTGTATAGGTCAATGATCTTATTTAACCGCTTTAAGGCAAATGGTTTTATGTCTGGATCGTAATCAGCAAATGTTTTATACCATTTAGCTTCATCCTCCTGCAGGATACGATCATTATTTCCAAACGCCCTCAGCAAAAAAGGGTTTCGCTGGATCTCAGACTCCATCGCCAGAAGCACGCCGGTATCCCCCTGGGTAGCACTCAAGGCATCGACGTGTTTATGCCCGGAACTATAATCAATCAACCCTTCGTTGCGCATTGAATCAATCACTTCAATCACTTTCTCAAAAGATAATTCTGCGAGTTGATCATCAGAATGGTAGGGCGTGCAGATTATTTCAAACCATTGAGGTAAGTCGTAAAAAGGTAATACAGTAAAGCTATTATCAAAACCATAGCGTGTAGCAGACATGAGGTTAGGGCAATAACTCATTCCTTTTTGTTTGAGTCGAGATGCAAAACAATTAACAATCATACGCTGTTCGTCAGAAAGTCGGTTGTTTATATCATATTCAAGCTCTTCACCGAATTTAAGATTTAATCTGCTTGCCGGTTTCACTCCATTGTCAGTCCCAAAAACACAGTTATCAAACATAGCATTGACTATACCATCGCAGCGTCTGGAAAAAATAACCTCCAGAACATGTTGATTAAAATGCTCTCTTATATCATTATCATTGAGGCGTAGACCAATGATTATAATATTGTTGGTTTGACACGGTTCACAAGCACTATCAATGATTTCCTGTCTGAATTTTATAACAAAATCAAAGATAACAACCAGCTCAGAAAAAAAGCCACTTCCACCAAGAAGGGTTTGAAAAAATGGAAATATAGCTTTCAACAATTTCTCGTACGTAAATTCAGTGCGGCCAAATTGATTTGTAAACACAGACTTTGAGATAACATCATCCGGTACGTTTTCTTTTTTGTTAAGATAATCAACCAGCATGCCTGTCAGACTGTAACGTTTTTCAGACTTATTAAATTTTGACTCCTTTTCTGCCTGTTTGGTAAAAATAGCCTTCAGAAAAGATTGTATCTCTTCAACCCGTTCATGACTGATGGTTTTACCCGCCACATATTTATCGGGACTAATTTCAAAAGTAATACAACGATCACGAACCAGACCTTCCTGACATAAAATAAAATCGATAAAAATCCCTGTAATTTCCTC
>NZ_JAHHPQ010000697.1:0-4821 GCF_024606245.1 Endozoicomonas sp. SESOKO2 | reverse complement strand
GCGTCTTATCGCTTCGGGCGATCAGCCCCCTGAACTGCAACGTCTGGGTCAATCAATCTTTGTCAATGACGATGCACTCCTGTCAGCAGCCGCCTCAGCCTATATTCAGGTTCATGTCCTGGAAGAGGATCTACAGCAGCAGGCGCTTAATGAACTGTTGGCACACAGCAAACCCGTCGGGTATGTTGTACACGTCGAGAACGACAAGCGGGTTTATCCTGTGCCTGAGGGCTATCCAAAGCTGGAAGTATCAGAAATTCCGGGGGAGGTGATTGTTTTCCATGGTCAGAAACTGAATCCGCATGATATCGCTGTTGTAGAAAGCATCCATAACCTCTGGCAACAAGCTCAGGGTGATAACCCCACTTCCGGATTAACAACAAAGATAAGAAAAAGGAAGGTCGAAAGCTACCAATACGTCATTCGAAGCAGGCAGATGGCAGTGCTGGAGGAGCTTGTTGCACGGCAAAACGCTGCTGTTAACGAAGGACAGGAGACGCTTGCAGGGGAAGATAATCCGGAGATACCTTCGCTTGAAATGAGAGACAGGCTGGCGATACGTTCGCTTGCATACTACGAGTCTCTCCATCAGGCGTTGGCCATTGCTGCTTCAGATCAAGCCGATGAAGTCGAGTTCACACTAAAACCAGAACACATCAAAATCGCCTCGTCATTTATCACACACACCTGGCTGCAAATGCAACTGGCAAAACACTTCAGCTTCAAACCCGTGCTTAGAAATCTTCTGAATAAACAGCATTTTGTTCAGAATATGCTGGATGATACTTTAGCCAGTATCTCCAAACTAATGAACGATTTTATTTACAATGACGAAGATTTTGCTGACAAAATCCGGCGTGACCTGGCCAGACAGCTGATTGAAGTGGATAACAAGCTCGAAGAGCTTCAGCTAAAAGAAGCCAAACTCGTCCAGTTTAAAAATCAACTGCAGCAAGCAACGGAAAGAGCCGACGCCAGTGATAAGGAAAAGCAGGAAACACAATATCGCTATCAAGACGCTAAATTTGCGTATGAAACTCTTCGACGCAACATGGAAGAACTGGAAAGCCAGAAGCAGAAACTTGATCAGGAAGTCAAACAAATTCCAAAGCTGGAACAACAACTCCATGATGCCAGACTGGAGGCCAGAAAGACTTACAACTCTGAACTGGCAGCAATGCTTGGTATTGATGACTGGGATGATACCCAGCCACCAGAAGGGCAAGCCAGACGTCTCTTGGAGAAAATTAATGACATGCGTTCAAAGGTTATCGCAACCTATACCGCACCAGAAACATCTGATGAAGAAGCTTTACAAGCAAAACCGGCGGCGTTTGAAGGCATATCAGGTACTACTCCGATCAATGAAGAGGATCTGAGTTACAGCGCTAATGGGCCCGTTCCAAATATAGATAAGACATTAGACGCAACAGGACGGTCCAGTAAAGAAGCTGCAAAGGCAAAACCGGCGGCCATTGAAGGCCGGTCAGGTATTACTCCAGTCAATGAAAACGATCTGATTTACAATGTTCTTGGGCCCATGCTAATTCAGGATGAGACATTATTGGAAGGAGCGAATCCAGAGCAAATTCTTGCTCCCATTGAAAGAGGCTGTGGTCTGGTCCCGGTTGACAAAGCTGACCTGAAGGCTCGTGTCCGGGCCATTAAGGAACACATTGAGCACGTCAACCACCCCAGCTACCTCAGGCAGCAGGATGAACAGGCCAATCAACAAACGGTTCAGCAACAAAGCACCACCCGCACAGAGGCTGAAAAAGCAGCAGCCACCAAAGCTCGCCTTGCACTCATCGCCTCACATTTAAACATGCCGGATTTTGATGACAATACAGATATTGACACACAGCATAAACTTCTGGTCGAGAAGATCAAATCACTAAATGCCTTAACACAAAAACTAACCAAACTGAGTGATGATCAACAGAGCGAGATTAAAACACTTCGCGAAGAGAATACTCGTCAAGAAGAAGATATTGCAAGACTTCGTCCCGCAGAACAGATGTATGCAATTAAGTTTAAGCTGAAGAAGCCAGCAGATTTGGAAGCAGAACTGGAAAGCCTCAGAACACCACGCCACATAGTTAAACCGGAAGTACTTTGGAAACTGGGCGCCGTGGAGAAAGCTCTGAAGATGGATGATTTCGGTGCAGAGGACGATGTCTATTACCGACGCAACGCCATTTCTGAGGCGTTACAGACATCCATCACAAAATTCAGGCAGAGAGCTGAGGAAGACGCGCTGAAGGTACTGAAGACTGCAGAAGAAATATTTGAGATCAAAGTCAATGAAGGTGATGACAACAGAGAAAGACTTCACAGAATTCGTGCAATACTCGACGGCGATGATGTCACCGAAAAAAAACTGGATGATATAGAGAATGCCCTCAGCAAAGAAAAGTTCACGTCCAATTACGAAACAACGGGGACAAAACCTGGAAAGCTTCATGAGCTTCTTACCTTTTTTGTCGAAGACGCAGATGAACGAGTCTTGGCACAGCAGACAAGCATGCTCAAAACTGCAGAGGACGAGCTGGGCATCGCCACGAGTAAAAACCTCGCTGCCATAGAAAGAGGTAAGGATTCCGTTGCTAAACTGGCCGAAAAGCTGCAAGTAGATTTAATAAAAGACGCCAGTCTGGAAGAACAAAAGGGTTCTCTTATAAACAGAATCCAGACGTTAAAGCCTCTGGTAGGCTCACTCTCTGTCGATGAAGAAGGGGTCAAAAGATATAAAAACAATCACATTGCTCGCGTACTCAACATTGAGGACTATAGAGATGATGCCCCAATAGATGATCAGGTCAATCGTATTTTAGAAAAGCTCGCAGAGCTGGAAGCAGTAGCAAACACAGCGGGTCAGCCTGACACTCATGAGCGTATCGAAGCTATCGATGCTGAACTTGACAGGCAAATAGCCCGCCTGGGCCCCAAACCCCGATACACTCTTGATCGTGAGGTGGCCAGAGCCAGAAGAGCAGTAGCAGATGCTGAAAGTGAGCTGAAGGCTACTTATCGCAAGCTGGAGAACGTTCGTCGCAAACGACAGATATCTGCCGGTCCTGCTGACGTTAACCCAATCACGGATGAGGACAAGACAACGCCTGATCAGGTAATGAAAAAACTTCAGGCTAATTTAGGCCTGACACCGGTTGACAAGCAAACCACTGAAGAGCGAGTAAACGACATCAGAGATCTTTTACATGGAGAAGATTCAGAGAAACAATATGAAATCGCTCAACAACTGAAAGCTACCACATCAGAACTGAAAATCTCTGTTGACGGTGACCCTGACAGGCTGACAGAAGAGGATTACTTTAATGCCATTGTGACCCACGCGGACACTTATGGTCAGGATGAAGTTGATTATCCAGCGGGCGAACTGCCTGAAACCAGGAGAAAGTACGCTCAGGTCACGAAATTCCTTCATGAGCACGCTTTAAGAGTAATGGAAATGACCCATGCACAGGATGAAGAAAAGCAAGCACAAGAGGAACTGAATACTATAAATCAGGCGATCGACCACTCCAAAGACAGTGATCCGAAAGCTAAAACCAAACTTGAAGACGAAAGAGACGTGCAGGCATTAGTCCTGAAACAAAAAAGAGCAGTCATATCAGAAGCACAAGAAGACCTGGAAGCTCATGTAGCGACTCTTAGAGACCTTGAAGATAACGTGGGCCTCAAGCCAGACCCTACTGCCCACTATACTGACCGGGTTGACGCCCTGAGAAACAAACAGCTGGAGCTGGGAGGGGATGATGGTAGTGGCGGCAAGATTCTGCAGCTGACCGGGGAACAGGACACTCTGAACAGAGAAATAGAAGTCAGGAAATCGGAAATAGATAAATTAAAGAAAGTGCTGCATGCTGCGGAGGAAGCCGCCGAAAATGAAGGTGGTCCCTTCCAGTACACGCCGGGGCAGGCAAGAATACTGGCCGATTTGCACGCCTACATGCAGTCGCACTCCCTCAAAAAACAGGCTCTGGAAGCCGTAATTGGCCTGTCAGAATCGGCAGAACTAAACGGTAAATCGATACCCAATCTTCAGACTTTTGACCTGGACGATGAATTTGCGCCGATTCGCCTGCAGGCCCTGGCCGGGGACAATCTGCCCTTTAATCAGGCCAGTCGGATTGTAGCAGTCTTCAAAGACCTGAAGGCGACGTTCACCTTCGAGCTCGCAGAAGATCAGTCTCTGAATCCTTTGGAAGAAGTCCAGATGCTGGCGAGCCGGGCGAGAATTTACATGAACACCGGGGCACAACAATTCGACGATGAAATCCACGGCATAGGTGAAGCAGCCATTCACTTCATTGAGCATGAACCAGAGGGCCTGAAAAGCTTCTCGGAATACTTCGCTACTCATTCTGCCAGTGGTCACAGGATCATCACTCTGCTGCGTGAAGGTCTGATCAGCAAGGTTGAACTGGAACACTACATGAAGGCCGTCAGAGGTGTCGATGGTTATCAGCTGGTGGATGAGTTTGAGCACTTCATTGGCTATAAACACGGCGTCAGGGTGCCTGAGTTCAGGAAGGTTGTTCAGATGCTGTCCGACAAGGGTGCTGAGGAATTCATGCAGAGTGCCTTTACTCCTGTGACCGTGACCACCAATGGCCCGGCAGGCATGAAAGAATCTTTTGCCGGCATGAAGGAGTATGCCGCTTCTGTGATCGCCAACTACGTTCTTGACGATATTGCCTTTGAAAACGGCCGCAGGACGGCAGCATTCCTGACCAATGTTCAGGATACCCTGACACCTTATGCCAATGCCGTTGGCCTGTCTGAATCAGACCTGATCAA
>NZ_JAHHPQ010000696.1:0-2141 GCF_024606245.1 Endozoicomonas sp. SESOKO2 | reverse complement strand
TTTCCAGACACTGCAATCGATCAAGATATTCAATGACTTTAATAGTTCGGCTATCATAGGTCGGAACCGGATTCAACCATCCCGATTTCAAGGCTTCACGAGCAAAGTGAATTTCCGAAGATTTGGCAAAAATAGCAAATCTAGCAAACCTCAGGACATCCATTATTGAATCCAGCCACTGAAGAGGGCTTACTCCGCCCTTAACAACCATTTTTGAATGGAGTAATTTAAGCTGTTCAGTGATTTGATCTTCATTACTCTTGAACAATATATTGCCTACTGCATCCGCCATCGGTGTACAGGCACGCCAACCTGCACGCCAATCTTCACCCTCAGCGCAGACCAATCTCTTCTCGCAATCACCCAATACTTCTGTCTGCAGCGACTCCAGTAGTGAGACCCCCATCGAAAAACCGGCTAAATCTCTTTCTTTCCAAAGGTTCTCTACTGTTTCGGAAATATTAAGATTGGTTTCTGGCAATGCACTGTTTGTCTCAAGGGCTGTGCTCAGTTCCTCAAGGGCTATGCCGCATGCTTTAGCCAGAGTTTGCTGTTGTGCTGAATCCGCACCTTTCAGGACACTCTTCAGGACATCCTTGACCTTCTTTGAATCACTGCTGGAAAGACTGACCTTACCGGTGAGCTGGAAGTCAGATTTGATTTCTATTACATCGGCAGGCGCCCCGCCCAGATCCGCTGCGTCCCAGGTTTGGCCTCCATCCACGGAATACTCTGCAAAGCTGTGGTTAATGTTAGAAATTTTCCGACTTGGAATACCAAAATAACGACAAAGAGCAACAAAAACAGATACACGATGACGACAGCTACCTTGCCGTTGTGTGACGAGGAATCGAAAGAAATTCTTATGGCGCTCTGGTATAGCATTACCGGAAAACTGTTTGCAATAATCCTTGATCGCCACAATGCGTTGCTTCATGTTTTTAGCCTTTTGTATTGTTCGCAAAGGCTCCCGTACTTTCAGTGGCTGTCGGTTAATGTTCTCAAACACTTCCTTCAGTACTGTTTTCATACCCTGGGAACAGCGGGCGTCAAAACGTGTTGATTGCGCAGACCTGACTCCTCTGGTACGTGTTTTTCTGCACGCTCCTCTGTGTTCTACGACATAAGCAAACTGAATTTTCTGTTTGGTTTCGGCCACTGCAACAGACAGCGTGTGAAGCCCGGTATATTGATTCCTGACCAGCGTGTATGGCACATCCGGCTCTATGCGCAGGGCCACTATATAGTCGTCAGGCGTCAGGCTGGGCAATGCATATCGACCACTGCCGGATGTCCAGTCAAAGGTTGCCAGCGTTTGATCGCTGGCTAATGACACTGGCTGGTCACGCCCTGGTAACCGGGCCGGTGTGAGGGTTTCGACCCCGTAAATGTCTTTATCATTAAGAGCGATCTCTTTGACAGCACCCTTTTCAGACACAAAAATATCCTTTGCCCACCACCGATACATCACGCAAGAATAGTCCTGCGTATCAAAAATTCTGAAATCGTACAGTTCTGGCCTGTCAAAGCACTCATAGTTCGTTCTCTGGTCTATTGCCGGAGCCTCTTTCTCTTCGACTTCCGGATTGTATGGCTCAGGAGCGTTATCACCGCCAACAACTGACGCTTCGTTAATACTGCCCTCAATACTACCCTCAACTCGATGGTTCACCAGACCACTCATCTGATACCAAAACGCAGGCCATAGTTGAACATCGCGGCCATTCCATAACTCTATCTGCCGATCAGCCTCCTGAAGATAAGGCTGGGAAGCCGATAATTTCAGCGCTTGTGCCTCTTCTTTCGCCAGGGGAAACACGCTGTTAACCTCTACGCCCATCGGACCAAACTCACGAGCAAACCAGCGTTGCTGCCAGTATCGGTACAGTGCCTGAGTGAGAATATCGTCCGACGCGTCCGGCTGGAGGGAGAGACCGGATGCCTGCCATCTGGTCCGAGCCAGTCTCTTGATGATTTCCGCTCTGGCTTCGTCTTCATTCAGATGAGTGCTAACAAGAATTTCATGGTTTTTTTCATCAATACTGTTGAAATCACTGCTTCGTATCACCCACGGACGATCAGTGCCTGATACCGTTTGGTTGAACCATTTGCAAAGTTCAGAATCAAGCTCACCCCTACTC
>NZ_JAHHPQ010000695.1:0-1019 GCF_024606245.1 Endozoicomonas sp. SESOKO2 | reverse complement strand
TTATCCTCCTGTATTCTTTCCACGCCATTTTGTAACTGTGCGATAGGCTCCCGAAGCTTCTTTCGGTAATATACCGCCGCAGCCGCTCCAATCCCGACAGCAATATAAAAAACAGGCAGACCAACCATAGCAGCATAAGAGCCATAATAGATGACAGTATCCCATCTGCTTAAAGGCTGCCATGTGATATTGTTGTTATCAATATCCAAAATATAATTGCCTGTGTTCTCATCCATCTGAAAATCAGGGGAATTTATCGTCATATACCGTTTCTTTAATATTTCATGCTGCACTTGGTTTGCCGCAAAGATAGTGACAGACGATAACAGGGCAATCACACATATCGTAATTAAAAAAGTAACTGCCATAGATGTCCTAAGCGACTTTGTTTTTATTTTGCCCATTTATAACCAACTCCCCATACTGTTTCAATATAGTTTTTATCCGTATGAACTGACAGCTTATTCCGTATCTTTCGTATTTGTTCTTTTACTACAATGCTATCGCCCTCGCCATGATATCCCCAAAGTTTTTCATAGATAGTTTCCCTGTCAAAAACCATGCCTGCATTTTGGGAAAGAAAACGGATAATCTCAAATTCTTTATTTGAGAAGTCCATCTGTTCCTTACCATAAAATACCGTTCGGCTATTGTAATCAATAATCAATTCCTCATCAAACCTTAGATTTTCTGCCGTGCCTTTTCTTTCTTCACGCCGAAGGTGCGCCGAAATTCTTGCCAATAATTCATCCATGCGAAAAGGTTTCGTAATATAATCATCCCCGCCGACAGACAGCCCTTTTATCACATCCCGTTCCGTTACCCGTGCTGTCAAAAAAATAATCGGGCAGGATATATGCCCTCGGATAAGCTGGCACAACTCCAGCCCATCCATTTCTGGCATATTGATATCCAACAATATAATATCTGGTATTACGTTTAATAGTTCTAACGCTTTTTTTGCATTTTCCGCCGTATATACGGAAAATTCTTCTCCTAAACATTTTTCCATCATGGAT
>NZ_JAHHPQ010000694.1:0-4613 GCF_024606245.1 Endozoicomonas sp. SESOKO2 | reverse complement strand
CCGCCAGTACCATCATCACCGCCCAGTTGTACCTGTTTGTTTCTCAGGGCATTAATCCGTTGTTCATGGGTGTCAGAAGTGTCTGATTTAAGACCCACGGACGCTTCAGTGGCCTCAAGAACTGCTTTGTGATAATCCGTAAGAGCGACTTCTGCTTTTAATACCGCATCACTTTTTTGCTTCAGGACTAAACCCAGCCAGGCCATTTCGTCCTCATGCATGGGTTTAGCATTCTGATCCATGTATCCAGGATCGATAATCTCCTTTTCCTGACGATCCAGTTTCTCTTTTGCATCCCACTCTTCAAGCCGTGCATTGGCTAGTTCTATACTTTTCCTGTCGTGCTCACGCAGAAATTCCGTGACCTGAGTGTACTTTTTTCTGGTTAAAGGCAGTCTACCCAAGGCTTCTTTCTGACCATGAGAGTCTGTGCAAGAAGAAATGGTAATAAAGTAATCAGAGTCTTCCAGTAAACTGAGGCCACTCGTTATCTCAATGTTCAGATTTGTTTTGGCTCTCAGATTCTCAAGGATTTCATCTCGTTTTTCTGCGCTTTTTTTCTTTAATAAAAGTCTTATGTCTTCTATTCGTCCTTCAGAGGTCTGATCATCATCGGCAGCCAGACCCAAGTGGATCTGAACCTTTTTCATATCCCGATTGAGGGCTTTGTTGCCTCTATCCGAGAGGTGTTGGATGTCAGCACGGTTCCCCGCAAATTTCACGTTTTTGCCTTCAAGCGTAGCCAGCAAGCGATATGCGCCTGTTAGCTCATCCACTGCTTCTTCCACTTCTCGTCTGGCAGTAGCCAGCTCACGATCAAGGACGTATCGGGGCTTTGGTCCCAGGGGAGCCATCAGCTCGTCAAGCTCATTATCAATGGCTCTGATGCGCTCACTCACATCAGGCTCACCTATTTTCCGAACGCTGACATCCAACTGATACAGTCTGTATTCAATCAGACGGTTCTGTTCGTCGATGGTGGCATCATCTTTGTAGTCCTTGATGTTGAGTTGACGAGCCAATGCATTGTTTCTGTCTCTTCTGACAGCTTCATCGTCATAGGCTTCGTCTACTTCATCCAGTAAGTCGAAAATTTTGGCTCTTATAGCATCCTTCTTGTTGTGCAGGCTGTCATCCATTTCTAACTCTACCCCAAGATCATCGGCCAGTATAAAAACCAATAAATGGCCTCTTGGTTTAGCAAAAGCGTTTTCACTCGTTTTGATGTTCAGCTTTTCCTCTATAGCTTCAAGCCATTGTCTCTGCTGATCTCTGGCTCGCTCCTTCGAACCTTCGACACTATAGGAAAGACGCGCTCGAAGCCTCTGGAATTTGATAGCCCTCTCAGCCAGTAGTGTTCTGTCCAGTAGTGTTCTGTCTTCTTCCCAGAGGGCAGTCAGCAGCTGATCCAGGACGTCTTCCGGGATATCATCGCTGTCAAGTTTTAAACGAATGTTGGAGAGCCTTGCTGCTTTGTCATCATCTTTATAAACTCTGACTTTGACTTTGAGGTTCAGTATTGTCTCCATTGCTTCCAGTATTTGCAGGGCCTCCTCCTCTGCCTGCTTTGCGATTTCTTCGATGTGTGTCTGCATCTCATCAGAAATAGCCTGACGACGGACATAAATATCCTGCTCTTTATGGAGACCTTCTATCCCGGCAGCTTTTTCCACAGCACTGATTTTCAAGAGTACTTCAGGCCAGGCTCTTGTGTGGCCCGGAGTTCTTATGTCTTTCAGTACTTTTTCCAACTTGCGAATCTTACGACAGGCTACATCTATCAGGGTGCTACGATACTCTACTGTCCAGTCTTTACTCATCTCAATACCGAGCATTGATGCCAGAGCATTTTGCCTGGCCTTGAGGATGGCTTCTCCTTCTGCGTCTTGAACATTGAGGGTCTGAAGTTTCTGTAGCAGGTGTTTTTGATGATCACTGATGGTCTGAAGTTTCCGAAGCAGGCGTTCTTGCTGAAGAAAAATATCGGCATTGCCGTCAAAATTCTCAATGTTCAATTGCTCGGCAATGTCTGCATGGCGGGCTTTGATTGCAGTGAGTTCTTCAGCATAGGTTTCGGTGCTCTGAAGAGGTTCCTGATCGACCTGCTGCATCAGGTGCTGTTGATGCTGAATGTTCTGATGACGAGCTTGCAGATCATTTTTGTTATCCGGAACCAGACCGAGAAGATCTGCAACGATAGCCAGTCTCTGTGCGGCCAGCTCAATGTTCTGGCCTGCCTGCTGTTGCAGATGGTGATGAATGGACTCAAAGCGGGCATCCAGATCGTCTTCATTGCCCGGAATAATATCGAGATGACCTTCAATAGCCGCCAGTTTTGCTTTAACTGCTTTTTCCTCAAACTCTCCTGCTATGGCAACGGTTGAGGCAACCGCTCTGTTGATTTCATTAATTCTCTCTGTGATGAGTCTCTTTTGCACTTCGGGAGGCTGGAAATCATCCCAGTCATCAATGCCGAGTTCGGCTGCCATTTGAGCGTTGCGAATTTTTGTGGCTTTCACTCTGGCGTCAGAAGCTTGTTGTTCCAGCTCTGGAATTCGATCAGCTTCTTGTTGAAGTTTATCTCGCCATTTTTTCGTGTCTTTCCATTCTTGAAGAAGCATTTCAAGCTCCTCCTCAATTTGCTTCCTGAGGGATTGTGCTCTCTGCTTTTCCGCTTCAATGGCATTGGCTCTTTCGGTTGCATGCTGTAAGAAATTTTTAAGCTGGGCGAGTTCGCCCGCTCTTGCATTCAGCCCCTCCTGCTGGTTTTCCAGCTCAAGTAGCTGTCTGGTCATGTCTCCAAAGACTTTGGTAGCCAGCTTGACGTCGTCTCCAAAACCATTGGCAGGCAATTCAGCTACAGCGGGTATAACCCTCTGAACACTTTGAACAAATGCCTCGCTAGCCAGAAGATCTCTCAGTACAGGTTTGAAGTTGAAGTGTTTTTCGAGTTGAATCTGTAGCCAGATTGCCGTCATGATCGAGGAAGCAACTTTGATGTGTGCTGCTGTGAATTCAAACTCATTTTCATTATCGGGAGTAGCGCTGGTCAATGCCTGCTGCAGCGCTTCATAGCGGGCAAGCGCCAACAGTTTACCTTCTTCAAATTCAGCATCGAACTGCACAGCGAAGTCAATAGCAAGTTCCTCCAGCAGCGCCATCTGCCTGCTTCGGATGATGTGCTGATAGCTTTTGAGTTTGTCTTTTTTAACCTGTGCCGTCACTGCAGGAGCGGGGGCATTACCGACAACTTCTGCCCTGAGGTTGAAGAGGCTTTTTACAAAAGCAATATCGGTTGGATTCTGCTTTTGACCATGGAAAACGATAATCTCTTCAATCTCTTCTCCCGGAGCCTGAACCACTTCCAGTCTTGGGTAACCATCGGGCACATAATAAGCCAGTGTTTCATCCTCAACATGTACTACATATCCGACGGGTTTCTGGTATGCCAACAGTTCATTCAGAGCTTCCTGTTGTAAACTTTTACCCAGAACATAAACCTGGGTATAGGCTGAGGTGGCTGCGGCCAAGAGAGTCTCATCATTGATAAAGAGTGATTTACCCAGACGCTGCGGTTCAGGTGGCTGATCGCCTGAAGCGACAAGACGCATGAAGGTACGCCCGGCTACTTCAACTTCGTCTATTTTAATAGTGGCAAGGGCAGTATACTTGTCCGCCGCTCCAAGGCTTCCTGCTCTTCCATTCGCACCTTTCAATATTCTGGCCAGTTGTTTGGGGCTGGCGACTTTCGTCAGAGGTTCTAACAGTCGGGTGTTAACTGATTGAATACGAACAGCCCTTATTGAATTTTGACAAGTCATCCCATCTCTGACTTCAATAACCAGTTGCTTTTCTGCAAGGTTATGGGTGAACCTGAAGACCCCCTCATTACCGACCCTCAGGACTTTGGT
Organism: Endozoicomonas sp. SESOKO2; assembly: GCF_024606245.1. Lineage (NCBI taxonomy): Bacteria > Pseudomonadati > Pseudomonadota > Gammaproteobacteria > Oceanospirillales > Endozoicomonadaceae > Endozoicomonas > Endozoicomonas sp. SESOKO2. Next base: position 702 of record NZ_JAHHPQ010000694.1, on the reverse strand, counting down.
GTATTTCTGAGCAACGTCATTCTTGCCTGTCTCAAAAAGATCCACACTGGAAACGCCACCGTCAATGCCAGAAAGAACATCTGTAAAGCCCTCAGAAGGAACGTCATAGACTGCTCTGGCTTCAGTCTGATCAGGGTAGGTGGTGGTAAAGGATTTGGGTATTGGTTGCTGGTCATCCCCCAAAGTTGGCTGAACCACGACCTCAGTCTGGGTAAACTCCACACCTTCATTGCCCGGAATATCGAAAGATTTGGTCTGCAGCCTGCGATCGGCCAGTGCCTGTGTACCAATGATGGAAGAATAGATTGCAATGGCCACTGCAAGGCTTACTGCATTGGGGCGAGCCTGTGTCATTCTGGTACCTCGGAGCTGAGTATTAGTCGCTTCATGACTGTTAGTTGCTCATGGCTGTCAGTTGCTCATGGCTGTCAGTCGCTCATGGCTGTTCCGTTAAGCTGAAATGTTCACCAGTATCAAGGTGGTGTGCCGAGGTTGCAGATGGAAAGCCTGATTGTGAGGCATTTCTCTTATCATGACCGTGAACTGTCTGAACATCGCCCTTTTGCCATTTGTAAAAGGCTCCGGGAGTGTAGAAGTAAGGAATACTTTCTGCGTGGGAGAACGACCATTTGGGCACATTTGCCTTAAAGTATTTCTCCCAGCCATGCTCAAACATCCTCATGGTGCGATCACGTCGTTCAC
>NZ_JAHHPQ010000693.1:0-1105 GCF_024606245.1 Endozoicomonas sp. SESOKO2 | reverse complement strand
GACCAATTTATTGCATCCGCAGTAGGACAGCCTTAAGTCCGACAGGCTGCTAGTTTTTGATAGAATTCTGGCTCATCAGCAATCATTGAAACATATGTACCTGGAAGTTACCGAGTGCGACGGAGGACAAATAGCTATCTATATATTCCATGACTTTTCGTCCCAGACCCTGACCTTGGTAACTCGGATCTACCGCAACGTCTACGATTTCGAAATTACATACTCCATCGCCAATAACACGCCCCATTGCAACTAATGTTTCACTGTCTCGAATTGAGATTCCATATAAAGTGTTTAGCGTCGACCACTTCATAAGCTGCGAGTTCCGGGCGGCTGGCTTTGATCTCCTTTCCTTTTACTGTCACTTTCGTGAAATCTCTGTCGGTGAGTTCAAAAAGCTTGTGGTTCCCACTATATAACCAAGGCTGTTCGGAAAATTCTCGAAACCATTTAGGCAGGATTTGCTTATTTTTGGTACCGACCCAGACTTGTTCTGAATGCAGTTGCAGGTAATGACCAAGTCCCTGGTGAGTCAGACTGCTAAGACCTGCAAGGTGTATTGGCAACTGTAACTGTTGAGTCAGGGCTTGTAATGCATCTGGCCAGTCAGGTTTAATCTCGCCACTGGGCTCTGGGCGATAGTAAACACTAGAGCTGAGCCTCTTCAGCCAGCCGCTCTTGGCATATTTCTGAGCCAGAGAATAGTCGATACCATTCTCCGTTAGCCATCGCTGAAGCACCAGAGAACTTGGAGAGGTGTGATTTATCAGCCAGTTTATTTTAGATGACATATTAATACCCAAGATGTTAATTTACACTCTATGCCAAATCTAATGGTTTGTATAAATGGAACATTAATACCAATGGTGTGAATTATTGACTATTGTAAACCTTGCTGTATTGTTCAATGTACTCCTCTAACCTTTTCTCAGCTACTGCTATGCCAAACTGTCGTCGATTACTTTTCCTAGCTTGATGTAGTTTAGGAGGCCGCACAGGTGATCACAATGTCTGGCTTTATTCTTTGTCGATGTTAGCACCTCGATAATCGTGCCGTTAATCAATGTTCCTTCTCAGAGAACAAGACTCATATCCATTAACCAAG
>NZ_JAHHPQ010000074.1:0-15636 GCF_024606245.1 Endozoicomonas sp. SESOKO2 | reverse complement strand
ACAGACCTGTAACGCAACCATCATCGGGGCGGATGGCCAACCGCGGCCATGCGGTCAGGTCTGCAACAGCATTCCAAACCTGTCGGTCCACAAAAGCAGATACCACAGCGGACAAAAAATCTGTGACGTAACCGTGGTCGGGGAGGATGGTCTGCAGCGGCCTTGCGGGAAAGTCTGCAACAATGCTCAAGTCCTATACAATCACAAGAGATATCATCAAAAACGCAAGCCTGTTGATGTGGTTCAGGACGATGACTCCGGCCTTTGATCTGATCCCCACTCTTTCACGAGCAGAATATAACGTTCACATGCTGGTTTACTTTGAGCAACATGAAAAGATGGAGTCGGCCATTATCCGCGAAAAACAGCTGGAGAAATGAAGCGTTTACGCCTGGAGTCGATTTCGATACCGCGCCCCATAGTTCGGGCAATACGGGACAGGTTGACTGAATCCATCTGGAAGAGGCCAAAAATGACCAGCGCAACAAGGCCAATACGCTATGGATGCCAGCCAAGAGGTTTTAAGATGCTTTGCCAGTGATTGGGTGATTCCCTGGCTAGTTCGACAGGCAATCCTGCATAACCAATGAGCATGGAAGCATAGGGACTTATGCTTCGGGCTGTCTTTTATCTGCTTGACCTATCATTCCTCTGGATAAACAAGAATGTAAGAATAAAATGATTAAAAAACCACTCTCTTTTGCGCTGCTTTTACTGATATTTTTGTTTTCTGTCATCTGTCAGGCCGAACCGTCGACAGAACGTTTTATTGTCGAGCTTAAACAGAGTGCACTGTTTCCAAACGAGAGCATTTCCATAAAGTATGACCAGCATACACTCCCCAACAACCCGCCAGATATTGCTGATACAGAAGGCTGTGCAAGACAGGATTCGCCGTCTGATGACCAACCAGTTTACGGGTTAAAAACGACCATAATTGAATCGATTTCGTGTCAGTGGCTTTACGACACTTACCTGCTGGTGGGTTACGAACTGATCCTGACCTCCAAAGATAGTCCACTCATTTCCACCCCTTATTCATTGCAACATTCGAAAGCCGTTGTTACAGTCGGTTGGCTTTTAAAAAGCTTTTGGAACCCTGATTCAACGCCGTTCAAACCGATCGAACAAAAAGAGGTGCATCAGGTTAACCCGTTTGCCATCAACGCTATGAAGCCTGGCTCGGGTAATAACCAGCAGTCACACCAGCCATCAGAATCAACCAGCCAACAAGCCCCTGAAGCCACCCATCAACCTAAAGGTTATTTTACTAACCTCCTGTATTCTGACTATGCCGGAGGTAACGAAGGCCCTCCTCAACTTCTACATACTTTGAGTGAAAATTGTTTCGTCTTTCCCTGTCATGGCGTTTGTAGTTTCCGACCATCATCAGATAACAGGGGAGTCACAGACTGGACGGTGAATTCCCGGGAAAGTTCGACAGCTAACCCTTCACACTCAATGAATGCAGAAGCAGCCTGTGCAACTGCCCCTGCCGGGACAAACAATGATGAAGTACCAATGCAACGGAATTTACCTGTCAGCCCTAACGACTCAGTTATAATCACTGCTTTACTCAGTCTCAGTAGTCACAGTCTTCCCGAAAAGAGCGAGATTTCCTTTACACCTAATCATTTCACTCCTCCATTGGAGACTTCATCTTTGGGTTGTCTCCCCTCCAAAGGGGGTAACCAGCGCCAACAGACCCTGTCGAAGCACAAAAGAAGAGACCACTTCAGCCAAAGAACCTGTGACGTGACCGTGATCGGTAAGGGTGGTCAGCAGCAAACATGCGGAAAAGTCTTCAAGAGTACTAAATCCCTGTCGGATCACAAAAGAGGCACTCACAGCGGACAACAATCCTGTGCCGTGACAGTGGTCGGGAAGGATGGCAAGCCACGGCCATGCGGGGTAGTCTGCAAGAATGCAGGAACCCTTTCGGCACACAAAACCGGATACCACACAGGGCAAAAAAACTGTGACGTAATGGTCAGCAGGGAAGGTGAACAACCGCGGCCGTGCGGGATATTATTTGAGAATGCCAGAGCCCTGTCAGATCACAAAAGAAGAGCGCATACCGTGCAGAAAGCCTGTGACTTAAAAGTGGTCGGGGAGGATGGCGAGCCGCAGCCATGCGGGATGCTCTGCAAGAATGCCGGAGCCCTGTCGGCTCACAAAAGCAAGATCCACAGCAAACCACAAACTTGCGACAAAACAGTGACCGGGGAGGACGGTCAGCCGCGGCCATGTGGGATAGTCTGCAAGAATGCCGGAGTCCTGTCGTCTCACAAAAGCGGATATCATAGGGGGCAAAAAACCTGTAACGCACCGGTGATCGGGGAAGATGGCCAGCCGCGGTCATGCGGGTTGGTGTTTGAGAATGCTGATGCCATTACGAAGCACAAAAGAAAAGCACACAGCGGTCAATGTACCTGTGATTTTCCAGTGATCGAAAAAGATGGTCGGCAGCGGCGATGTGGAAAAGTCTGCTGGAATGCTCATGACCTGACGCAACATAAAAGGATACATCGAAAACGCAAGCATGTTGATATAAACCAGAGCGGTAACCTCGATCCTTGATCTGACACTCGCCTTATCATGAGTTGATCTATTCTTCCTCTCTATAAATTAGAATGCAGGGATAGAATGATTAAACACTCATCCATTGCAGCTCTGATGTTGCTGATATCGATATTGTCTGTCGCCTTTCAGGCCGAAGCGTTAACAGAGCGTTTTATTGTCGAGATTCAAAAGAATGAATTGTTTCCAAAACAGAGCTTTTCTATAAAGCCTGGCTTGCGAATATTGTCGGCCCCGCCAGGCATAGCTAACCCAAACGGATGCACTGATTCAGATTCACCGCCTTATGACAAACGACACCAAGTTAACAGTTATGGGATAAAAACACGCCTTATTGAATCGATTTCATGGCAGCTACTTTACGCCTCTCACCTGCTGGTGGGTTACAAACTGACCCTGAACACCAATGTTAAGCCACTAAAATCCAACCTTTATTCATGGCTACCTTTAGCAGCAGCTATCACTGTCCTTTGGCTTTTTAAAAACTCTCATAACCTCGATTTACCGTTGTTTAACCCAACCGAGCAAAAAGAGATAACTTCTATGCTGGGAGAGGGGTTTGCCATCACTATGGTGGCTGGCTCTGAACACAACCAACAATCACACCAGCCACCAGAATCACCCGGCCAGCAGGCTCCCGAAGTCACCCACGCACCCAGAGGTTATTTTACTAACCTCCTGTATTCTGTTTATGGCGGCGGTGACGGAGAACCTCATTCACTTCTGCATACTTTGGGTTTCAATTGTTTCATCTTTCCCTGTTTTGGCGTTTGTAGTTTCCGACCAGCATCGGATAGCAGGGGAGCCTCAAAAGGGACGATGATTTCCGTGGCAAGTCCAACAGCTAACCCTACACATTCAATGAGTGCAGAAGCAGCCGGTACAACTCACCCCGCCGGGTCACTCAATGAGTGTATCACAGAGCATCGAAAATTGACTGTCTCCGCTAATGACTCGATTATCGTCCACGGTTTACTCAGCCTGAGTCATCATAACCTTCCAGAAGAAAACGGGACTTCCTCTTCGCACAGCCATTCCAAACGCCCAATAGAGACTTCAGCTTCAGGTTGTCTTCCTTCCGGAGGGGCTATCCATTGCCAACAAGCCCTGTCAAATTACAAAAGAGGAGACCGCGACAGTCAACGAACCTGTGTCGAGACAATGGCCGGGAAGGATGGCCAGGAACGGCAATGCGGGAAGGTCTATAAGAATACCAGGGCCCTTGCTAATCATAAGAGAACCTACCACACCGGGCAAAAAACCTGTGACTTAACAGTGGTTGGGAAGGATGGCCAGCCACGACCATGCAGGAAGGTTTACAAGAACGCTGGAACTCTGTCATATCACAAAAAAAGAGACCACACCGGGCAACAAACTTGTGACGTAACATTAGTTCGAGAGGATGATAGCCAGCTCTGGCCATGCGGGAAGATCTGCAAGAACGCTCAAAGCCTGTCGTATCACAAAATAAGAGACCACACCGCGCAACAAACCTGCGAGATAACAGTAGTTGGAAAGGACGGCCAGCCAAGGCCATGCGGGAAGGTCTGCAAGAATGCTCACGCTCTGACGGATCACAGAAGAATACATCGAAAGCGCAAACCTTTTTAATGAAGAGCGGAACTAAGTCTCAATCCTCTCCTGGGGACATCTTCAGCTGTTTTTCGCGGACAATGGCCGACTCCATCGTTTTATTCTGCTCAAGGTAATCTTCAGCTTGTGTCAATAAGCTTGCAGTTATACCTGCTGGCGAGTACACACTCTCACTTTTATATCAAGATTCGTTACGAAATTGCCCCCTACAGAGGTCTCAACTCTTGAACTGAAAGTCACAAATTCATAGGTTTTACCCGATAAAACCTTTAGTTTTAACAGAAGTTCTCTTACAGAAAACACTGTTATTTTTTTTGCTCTATCCTTCCTTTCTATCGATCAGAATCCAGAGATAAAATGATTAAAAACTCACTATTTTTGGTGCCGCTATTGCTGATACTGTTGTCGACTGTCGTTTGTCAGGCCCAACCCTTGACGGAACGAGATATTGTCGCACTTATACAGTATGTGAATTTTTCAAACCAGAGCTTTTCTATAAAGTCTGGAATGCATACTTTTCCAGGAACCTGGCAAGACATTGCCGACACAAACAGCTATGCAGAACTTGATTCTACGGTTGATGACAAACGACACAGTTTTAACATTTACGGGTTAAAGACGACCATTATTGAATCAAATTTTTGGCGATCGCTCTACGCCAATCATCTGTTGATAGATTACGAACTATTTCTGACCAGTAAAGGACCCCCTCTATGTACCAAGCCTTCTTCATGGCTACCTGTAGAAGTGCTTGTCTCTGTCGGTTGGCTGTTAAAAAGTTATTGGCACCTAAACTCACCGTCGTTTAACACGATTGACCAAAAAGAGGCAACTTCTACTGAGAGACAGGGGGATAATCAGTTTACCACCATGGCTATGACGCATGGCTCTGGAGATGACCAACTACCATACCTGTCATCAAAATCATCAGAGCAGCAAGTCAAGAGAACTACCTCCCAACCCACAAACTGCTTCACCAACCTCATGTATTTTGGCTATGGCGACGGTAGCAGAGACCCTTATCAACCTCTGCATACACTGGGTTTAAATTGTTTCATTTTTCCCTGTTTTGGCGTTTGTTGTTTCCGACCATCACCGGATATCAGGGGCGCCGCAGAATGGACGATGAATTCATTAGAAAATTCAGCAGGCAACCCTACACTCTCAATGAGTGCAGAAGCAGCCTGTGCAACTGTCTCTGCCGGGTCATTCAATGATGATCTGATAATGCACGAAAATTTGACTCTCAACGCTGATGACTCCATTGTAACCAACGAGTTACTCAGTCTGATTAATCATGATCTCCCAGAAGAAAATGGGACTTCACCTCCGGTCTGTTTTACTTCCGGAGGGATCACCCATTACCAACAAGGCCTGTCGAATCACAAGAGAAAAAACAACACCGAACTACGAAACTGTGTCGTAAACGTGGTCGGGAAGGATCGCCTGACGCGGCCATGTGGGAAGGTCTTCAAGAATGCCAAATCTCTGTCATCTCACAAAAGCAAATACCACTCCGGGCAAGAAACCTGCAACGTTATAATGGTCGGTAGGGATGGTCGGCAGTGGTCGTGCGGGACGGTCTGCAAGAGTCTTCGATCTCTGTCAACTCATAAAAGAAGAATCCACTGCGGGCAACAAACCTGTGATGTAACAGTGGTTGGAGAGGACGGTTTGCACCAGCCATGCGGGACGGTGTGCAAGAATCCTAATGCCCTGTCGGAGCACAAAAGCAGAAAACACAGCGGACAAAAAAAATGTAGTGTGACCGTCGCCGGAGAGGATGGCCAGTTGCGGGAATGCGGGAAGGTCTGCAAAGATGCTGAAGCCCTGACAAATCACAAGACAAGAAACCACACCGCACAACGAATCTGTTTGGAAACAGTGGTCGGGGAGGATGGCCAGCTGCGGACATGCGGAAAAGTCTCCAAAAATGCCAGGAACCAGGCGTATCACAAAAGAAGAGAGCACAGTGGGCGACAAATCTGTGACGCAACAGTGTTCGGGGAGAATGGCCTGCCGCGGCCATGCGGGAAAGTCTGCAAGAATGCTGGAAACCTTTCAGTACACAAACGTGGATACCACACAGGGCAAAAAACCTGTGACGTGACGGTGAGTGGGAAAGATGGCCAGCCTCAGCCATGTAAGTTGGTTTGTGAGAATTCAAAAGCCCTGGCTGATCATAGAAGAAGAACCCATACCGGGAAAAAAACCTGTGACGTTACAGTGGTTGGGGAGGATGGTCAGCTGCGACCATGCGGGAAGGTTTTCAAGAACACTGGAACATTGTCTTATCACAAAAGAAGAGAACACACCGGGCAACAAATCTGCTGCATGACATTAGTTGGAGAAGATGGCCGGCCCCGGCCCTGCGGGAAGATCTGCAAGAACGCTCAAACTCTGTACTATCACAAAATAAAAGACCACACCACGCAACAAACCTGTGACCTGACAGTGGTTGGAAAGGATGGCCAGCCTCGGCCATGCGGGAAGATCTGCAAGAATGCACCCGCTATGACGTATCACAGAATAATGCATCGAAAGCGCAAACCTGTTAACAAGGACCGGAACTCAGACCTCAACCCTTGAGCTGACAACTACACGTTCATAAGGTTTTGCCCGATATAATCTTGAGTTTTTTAACAGAAAATTCTCAACTGAAAAAACAGTTATTTTTTTGCTCTATCCTTCCTCCCTATCGCTCAGAACCCAAGGATAGAATGATTAAACACTTACTCGTTATGGCACTGCCATTACAATTATTGTTGCTGCCTGTCATCTCTCAGGCCAAAGCGTTGACAGAACGTTTTATTATCGAACTTCTACAAAATTCGTTTTTTCCAGAACAGGTTTTTTCTATAAAGCCTGGCCTGCCTGCATTACCGATCAGCCCACCAGACATTGCCGACACAAATAGCTATGCAGGACCAAATTCGCCGCCTGATGAAAAAACACACAGACCTGGCCTTTACGGGATAAAAACGCCCCTTATTGAATCGATTTCGTGGCAATTACTTTATGCCACTCACCGGCTGGTTGGCTACGAATTGATCCTGAACACCAAAGATGCCTCTCTACTCTCCAACCCTTATTCATGGCTGCCAGCAGAAGTGGGTTTCGCAGTCGGCTGGCTTTTAAAAAGCTACTGGAACTGCTATTCACCGTCGTTTAACCCCATCGCACAACAAGAAGCAACATCTATGCTGACAGAGGGGTTTGCCACCATCACTATGTTGGCTGGCTCTGAACATAACCAACAACCACACTCTCTATCAGAATCATCCGGCGAGCAAGCTTCAGGAGGAACGACCCAAGTGACAGGTACTTTCACCAGCCCCCTGTATTTTAACTCTGCCGACGGTAACCGAGACCCTCAACAACTTCCGCATACTTTGGATTTAAACTGTTTCGTCCATCCCTGTCGTGGCGTTTGTAAATTTCGATCATCATCCGGTAGCGTAGAGCCCGCTGAATGGCCACTGAATTCCTCAGAATATTTGACAGGTCACACAGGGGCAGCGCCCGGACAAAGCTCATACTCCCACAGGGCTGATGAACACTGCTTTCGTTTCATTGGTCATCTTGATGCTAAAAATGCCAGACTTTCAATATGTCCAGGGGCATTCTATTCAGCTGATTCAGTCGGCCCCGCCAATTATGATCTGACAATGCACGGGAAGTTGCCTACTACCTCTGAAGACTCGATTATAATCGATGGGTTGCTCAAACTACGCGCTCATAATTACCCTGAAGAAACCGGGATTTCCTGTACACCTGAACATTGCCAACAAGTCCTGTCGACTCACTGGGGCAGGGAGCACATCGGGCAACCGGCCTGTGACGCAAGCGTGGTCGGCAGGGACAACCAGCTGCGGTCATCCGGCATGGTCTGCAAGAATGCTCAAGCACTGGCGGATCAAGAAGGAATACACCACACCGAGCAACAAACCTGTGACGTCACAGTGGTCGGGAACGATGGTCAGCAGCGGTCATGCGGAAAGATCTGCAAGAATGCGCAGTCTCTGTCGTCTCACAAAAGCCAATATCACAGCGGACACAGAACCTGTGAAGTGTTGGTAGTCGGGAAGGATGGTCAACAACGACCATGCTGGAGGGCCTGCGAGAATGCTCGCTCCCTATCGGTTCACAAAAGAAGAGAGCACAGTGGACAACAAGTCTGTGACGTGAAAGTGATCGGACAGGATGGCCAGAAGCGTCCATGCGGTACTGTCTGCAAGAATGCTCTGAACCTGTCGTATCACAAAAGCAAATATCACGGCGGGCAACATATTTGTAATTTGCCATTGGTCGGGGAGGATGGCCAGCCTCGACCATGCGGAAAGGTCTTCAGGAATGCCAGAGCCCGGTTTGATCACAAGAAAAGGGACCACAGCGGGCAACAAACCTGCGTCGAGGCATTGCTCGGAGAAGATGGTCAGCTTCGGCCATGCGGGAAAGTCTTCAGAAATGATCGAGCCCTGCTTGATCACAAAAGAAAAATCCACAGCGGGCAACGGACCTGTCACATAACCGTAGTGGAGGATAACGAACTGCGGTTATGCAGGAAGGTCTGTAAGAATGCTCGATCCCTGGCGGATCACAAAAAAAGACACCACACCGAACAACAAATCTGTAATGTTATAGTGGTCGGAGAGGATGGTCAGCATCGGTCATGCGGAACGCTCTGCAAGAATGCTCAGTCTCTGTCGTCTCATAAAACCAGATACCACACCGTGCATAAAATCTGTGAAGTGATAGTAGTCGGGGAGGATGGCCAGCAGCGGCCATGCGGTGCTGTCTGCAAAAGTGTTCTGGCTCTGTCAGACCATAGAGGCAGATATCACAGCGAGCAACAAATCTGTAACCTGCCAATAGTCGGGGAAGATGGCCAGTCGCGACCATGCGGGACGGTCTGTAAGAGTCGCAAAGCCCTGTCGGATCACAAAACAAATCATCGAAAACGCAAACGTGCTGATGTGAATCAGTAACGATCTGACCGACGTCATGCTTTGCTCAGTGCCGCCTTTGGTTTTAACAGGAATGTCTTTGACAAAAAAGCTCGCTTATTTTCTTGATCTATCCTTCCTCTCTAACTTACAGAATGCCGGGATAGAATCATTAAAAACTTATTCTTTTGGGCACTGCTGTTGCTGATATTATTATCTGTCTCCAGTCAGGCCGAACCATTAAGAGAACGTTTTATCGTCGAGCTTCAACAAAATTCAGTTTTTCCCAACCAGAGCTTTTCTGTAAAGCGTGTCCTGACTGCCTTAGCGTGCAATCCGCCAGACATTGCCGGCAAAGGCGGCTATGCGGGATCATATTTGCTTCCTGATGAAAAACCACGCAGATCTGAAAATTACGGGGTAAAAACGCCCCTTATTGAATCGATTGTGTGGCAATTGTTTTACGCCACTCAAATGCTGGTTGGCGGCTACGAACTGATCCTGACCACCAAAGTGAGTTATCTGTTCTCCAAACCTTATTCATGGCTTCCTCCTCAAGTGGTTGTCGCTGTATGCTGGCTTGTGAAAAGCTATTGGAACCCTAGTTCACCGTCGTTTAACCCAATCGTACAACAAGAGGCAAACTCTACGCTTAAACAGGGTTTTATCACCATCGCTATGGTACCTGGCTCTGAACATAATCAACCACACCCGCTATCAGAATCATCCGATGGGCATACTTCAGGAGCAACGAACGAACTTACAGGGACTTTCACCAGCCCCCTGTATTCTACGTTTGGCGGCGGTAACCGAGGCCCTCAACAACTTCTGCATACTTTGGGTTTAAATTGCTTTGTCCATCCCTGTCGTGGCGTTTGTATATTTCGATCATCAACCTACAGCAGAGTACCCGCTGAATGGCCGTTGAATTCCGCAGAAAATTCGACAGTCCATACAGGGACAACACCCGGACAAAGCTCACACCCCCACATGGCTAATGGGCTCTGCGTTCGTTGCACCGGTCATTTTGATGCTGATAATGCCAGATTCTCGATAATTGCAGGGGCAGCCTATGCAACTGACCCAGCCGGGCCCGTCAATAATGATGTGACAATGCCCCAAAACTTGCTTGTCACCTCTGATGACTGGATTATAATCAATGGGTTGCTCAAACTACACGATCATACACATCCTGAAGAAACAGGGATTTTCTGTACGCCTTCCCATGACCAACAAGCTCTGTCGAATCACAAAAGAAGAGACCGCACCGGGCAACAGACCTGTGACGAGACAGTGGTTGGGAAGTATGGCCAACAGCGGCCATGCGGTACTGTCTGCAAGAATACTCAAACTCTGTCGTTTCACAAAATCAGAGAGCACTCCGGGCAAAAAACTTGTGATGAGACAGTAGTCGGTGCGGACAGTCAACTGCGGCCATGTGGGAAACTCTATAGGAATGCTAAAGCCCTGTCGGAACACAAAAGAAAGATCCACAGCGGGCAAAAAGTCTGTTACATAACAGTAATCGCGGAGGATGGTCAACCGCGACAATGCAGTGCAGTCTGCAAGAATGCTAAAGGCCTGACGGATCACAAAAGAAAAGTCCACAGCGGGCAACAAACCTGTAATGTAACCGTGATCGGAGAGGATGGTCAGCAGCGCCCGTGCGGCACGGTCTGCGAAAGTGCCTTGGACCTATCTGCTCATAAAAGCAGAGAGCACTCCGGACAACAAATCTGTTACATGACAGTGGTAGGGGAGGATAGTCAGCTGCGGCCATGCGGGACGGTCTGCAAAAATGCTCAAGTTCTGTCATCTCACAAAAGCAGAGAGCACTCCGGACAAAAAACCTGTGAAGTGACCGTGGTCCACGAGGATGGGCAGCTGCGGCCATGCGGGAAGGTCTTTAAAAATGCCAGAGCCCGGTCTGATCATAAAAGAACTGATCACACCGGGCAACAAATCTGCGACGTCGCCGTGGTTGGAGAAGGTGGTCGGCTGCGGCCATGCGGGAAGACCTACAAGAATGTCAAAACCCTGACGGATCACAAAAGAAACCATCGAAAGCGCAAGCATCTTGATGTGAACCAGGATGATGCCCCCTGTCTGAAAAAGGTTAACTGAATAAGTCCCTTCCTTTCATGAGGTTTTCACTGTACCGCCCTTGTTTTTTAACAAAAGGTCTTTGACAGAAAACAGACTTATTTTCTTGATCTATCCTTTCTCCTTACACACTAGAATGCAAGGATAGAATTATTAGACACTCACTCTTGTCAGTACTATTATCGCCGATATTTTTGTTTTCTGTCGTCTGTCAGGCAGTACCATTGACAGAACGCTTTATTGTCGAGCTTAAACAAAATTCGGTTTTTCCAAACCATAGCTTTTCTATAAAGCGACACCTGCCTGTATTTCCTGGACATCTACCGCGCATTACCGACACAAATATCTATGCAGAATCAGATTCGCCGCCATATAACAAACGACACAGGTTTGTCAGTTACAGAGTCAAAAGGAGCATTATAAAATCGATTTCGTGGCAGTTTCTTTACCTCTCTCATTTACTGGCTGGATACAAGCTGACCGTGATCACCAAAGAGCTGTCGCTATGCTCCACCCCTTATTCATGGCTACCTGTAGAAGTAATGTTTGGCTCTGGACATACCCAACAACCGAGTCGGCTATCAGAATCATCCGGCGAGCAAGCCTCAGGCGCAACGAACGAACATACAGGCATGTTCAGAAGCTCCCTGCATTCTGACTCAGGCGATGGTAACAGGGGCCCTCATCAACCTCAGCATACTTTAGATTTAAATTGTTTTATCTCTCCCTGCCTTGGCGTTTGTAGTCTTCGACCATCATCACGCAGCAGAGAGTCTGCTGAATGGCCGTTGAACTTCATTGAAAGTTCAAAAAACCCTTCACACTCAGTAAGTTCAGGGGCAGTCAATGCAACTGATCCAGACGGATCAACCAATTGTGATGAGACCATGCAAAGGAATTTGCCTACCCCTCCTGATGACTGGATTATAATCAATGGACTACTCAAGCTAGCTGGTCATAATCAAGCCAAAGAAACAGGGATTTCCTGTACACCTGCTCATTTGACCAACCCAGCGGGGACTTCATCTTCAGGCTGCCTTCCTTCCGGAGAGGCCACCCATCGCGAAAAAGCCCGGTCGAATCACATGAGAAGAGACCGCACCGGGCCAAAAATCTGCAGTCTGACATTAGTCGGGCAGAATGGTCAGCAACGACCGTGTGAGAAGGCTTGCAAAAATACACGAGCGCTGGCAGACCACAGAAGAATAACCCATAGCAGTGAACAAACCTGTTACACTACCGTGGCCCGAGAGGATAGACGGCAGCGGCAATGCAGGAAGGTCTTTAAGAATTCTAAATCCCTGTCTTCTCACAAAAGCAGAGAGCACTCCGGGCAACAAACCTGTGCTGTAACAGTGATTGGGGATGAAGGCCAGCCGCAACAATGCGGGACGGTCTGCAAGAATGCCAAGGGCCTGTCGTTTCACAAAAGAAGAGAACACTCGGTGCAAAAAACCTGTAGCGTGGCCGTGGTCGGGGAGGATGGTCAGCAGCGGCCATGTGGGAAGGTCTGTAAGAACCCACAATCTCTGTCTTCTCACAAAAGCAGAGAGCACTCCGGACCGCAAATCTGCAACATACCTATAGTTGGGGAGGATGACCAGCCTCTACCATGCAGGACAGTTTGCAAGAATGCCAGTATCCTGTCAGATCACAAAAGAAGAGAGCACAGTGGGCAACAAACCTGTGACCTGAACGTGATCGGGGAGGATGGTCAGCTGCGACCATGCGGGACGGTCCGCAAGAATATCAGATCCTTGGCAGATCACAAAAGAAGGGCCCACAGCGAACAACAAACCTGCGACTTGATCATAGACGGAGAGGATGGACAGCTGCTTCCATGCGGGAAGGTCTGCAAGAATCGCCTAGCCCTGGCGGATCACAAAAGAAGATATCGAAAACACAAGTCTTGTGATCTCACCCAGAGTGGTGACCCAAGCCCTAGAAAAGGTAAATTGAATGACTAAAGATCTGATACTCCTTTCGTGAGTTTTTTCCCGTTGCTACCTTAGGCTTTTATAAAAGGTCTTTGACAGAAAACAGACTCATTATCTTGATCTATCCTTGCTCTCTAGTCACCAGAATACAGGGATAGAATTATTAAATACCCAATCTTTGAGACAACACTGTTTTCGGCATCGCTCTTACTATTGCAGTTTTTTTCTGTCGTTTGTCAAGCCGAACTGTGGACAGAATATGTTATGGTCGAGCTTGAACAAAATGCAGTGTCGCCAGACCAGAGCTTTTCTGTAAAGCGATGTCTGCAAACATTGCCAGGCGACCCGTCAGACATTGCCGACACAAGAGATTATGAAGAACTTGAATCGCTGCCCGATAACAAACGACACATTTTTTACAGTTACGGGGTAAAAATGATCCTTATTGGATCTATTTCGTGGCAGTGGCTTTACACCACTCATATGCAATTGAGTTACGAACTGATCCCGGACACCAAAGACGCTTCTCCCGGCCCTAACTCTTATTCATGGATACCCGTAGAAGTGGTTGTTACCTTCGGCTGGCTTTTAAAAAACTATTGGAATATATATTTTCTGTTGTTTAAACCGATCGAACAACAAAAAGCAACAACTATGCTGACACAGGGAGGGCATCCAGTTGCCTCCTTCACTGTAGTGCCTGGCTCTGGACATAACCAACAACGACACCATCCATCAGAATCATCAAGCCAGCATGCCTCTCAAGCGGGCACCCAGCCTACAGACTCTTTCACCACTATCCCGGATTCTGACTCTGCCGACGGTGACGGAGATCCTCAACAATACCTTCATACTTTGGGTCTAAACTGCTTTGTTCGTCCCTGTCATGGCATTTGCCAATTCCGGCCATCATCTGCCAGCAGAGAGCCAGTTGAATGGCCACCCAGTGATGATGCGCCAATGCATGGGAATGCGCCTTCCACCATTAATGATATTACGGTCATTCATGGGTCACTCGATCCATATACTCTTCAACTCGTTACCAATAACCTTGAGGAAAAAACCGTAATTTCTTTTACGCTTACCCAGACAGGCACAGTACAACCTCCGGTAACACCTAAGAAGGTTGCATTCGGAGCAGCACATGATCAAAAAGCCCTATCAGATCGCAAAGGCAACACCCGACAACAAACTTGTGATACAACACTGATTGGGAGCCAACAGCGACTACTCAGTGAGGTCTTCAAGAATACTAAAGCCCTGCCTGATCAAAGAAGAACAAAGCACACCGGGCCACATGCCTGCAACTCAACAGTGATCGGTGAGGACGGTCAGCCGCGAACATGCGGGAAGATTTACAAGAATGCTCATACCCTGACGTCTCACAAAAGTGGATACCACACAGGACAAAAAACCTGTGTCGAGACAGTGATCGACCCGGATGGTCAGATGCGGCCATGTGGGAGCGCCTTCAAGAATGCCCGAGCCCTGTCGCATCATAAAAGTAAATTCCACAGAGTAACACTAGCCCGTGATGCAACCGTGGTCGGGGAGGATGGCCAGCAGCAACCATTTGGAAGGGTCTGCAAGAATGCTCAAGCACAGCAGCATCAGACAAGAAAAGGCCAAACCGCACAACACACTGGTGACGTGACTGTGGCCACAGAGTGTGGCCAACCGCGAGCACGCGGGACAGTCTACAAGAATACTAAAGCCCTGAGGGTTCATAGAAGAAAAAAGCAAACCGGGCCACAAACCTGCAACGCAACAGTGGTCGGTAAGGACGGTCAGCCTCGAACATGCGGAAAGATTTACATGCATGCTCATGCCCTGTCGTCTCACAAAAGTGGATACCACACGGGACCAAAAACCTGTGTCGAGATATTGACCGGCCCGGATGGCCAGCCGCGGCCATGCGGGATCACCTTCAAGAATGCTCGAGCCCTGAATGCTCATAAAAGTAAATTCCACATAGGATCACGAACCCGTGACGCAATCGTGGTCGTAAAGGATGGCCAGCAGCAACCATGCGGAAGCATCTGCAAGGATGCTCAAGCACAACAGAGTCAGATAAGAAGAGACCACACTGCACCACAAATCTGTGACGTGATCATGACTACAGAGCATGGCCAGCAGCGAACATGCGAGACGGTCTGCATGAACTCTCGATCTCTGTCGTCTCATATAAGTAGATACCACACCGAGAATAAAAAATGTGACCTTATGGTAGTCGGGGAGGACGGTCAGCATCAGGCATGCAGTACGCTCTGCGAGAACGCTGAAGCTCTAACAAATCACAAAAGAAACCATCCAAAACGAAAGCCTGTTGATGTGAACCAGAATGATGACCCCGGCTCTAAAAAACTCAAACTAAATAACTGACACTAGCAGCCTGTCGGACTTAAGCGTCCGTAGCGAGGACTGCAAGAAATTGAGGATAAAAATTTCTGCTTCTGAGGAGAATAGCGAGCTATTTG
>NZ_JAHHPQ010000692.1:0-3038 GCF_024606245.1 Endozoicomonas sp. SESOKO2 | reverse complement strand
AAAGCTGTCGAACCTCATCATCACTGGTGACAAAACGAAAATCGAAGGAATGAGAGGCTCTGGCGATTGAGGAATCTATTGAAGATACGGTTCTCGCTTTGTCAGGCGACACAGTCGGAGGTGAGGATATCGTCAGTTTGGAGGTGAACTCATCGCAGATTTTTACCTTATCTTTTGACGATGACTCCAACTTTGGTGCCCTGGGAGGCACGCCACTATGGCTCTCTTTTCTATCAGGAGCGCGTTTGTTTATTTGCCCATCAATCCGACCATCCATAGTCAACCTCTTACATCTAATCTCAGGAACTGCGTTGAAACCGTTTAATAATGTGACCTTAAAATAGGATGAAAGTTCCATTTGGATAGAGACCCACAGCTATCTCATGCTGCGAAGGTAGTATGGACAATCGTAAAATTATGGACTCAGAGCATCTTTGATTGGTCAAAAAGCCTCAAACCGAACGCATGTGATACTGGAATGCCGATGTTTATCCGTTTTTCAGATCGCCGGAATATCCCTCAGGTCAAGTCATCCTGCTCCGCTAAAGCCCCGCCGGTTGCATTAGGCCTGATCTGCCAGAGCGAAAAAACCTTTTGCGTTACATCATCAGCATTGTCAGGGCGCAAACTGGTAACCTGAAGGTTGCGGCTGCAAGGGCTGAAGCAAAATTTCTTAATCCTGCCTTCTGTTCGCAAACGGGTCCTTTCCAGCCAGCTCCCGTCTGCCGACAACCCGAACAGAATCAGCCTGTGCATGTCCGATTGAGGAATCACAGCCAGAAGGCAACTTTCTTCATTGAAATCGGCTTTATTGATGGGAAATTCGATGCGTTGATTGATCCACTCACCGTCAGGTTCACCGCAAAGTTCACCAGCAGGCTTACGTTGATAAATATCCGTATGGCCCGCAGGATCATTACAAACAATGGTTTCACCGCTGGGACTGATTACTACCAGGGACCCAGCCGGAAATGATTGTGTCTGGCCCCAGATTCCGGACGCCGCCTTGCGCCAGATCGTTACACTCTCCCCGCTCCTTCTGATGAACTCACGAGGGTCCACAGAAAAGTGAATCACACCACCACCGCTTTCGGGCGCCTCCTGAACAGAGGGTAGCCATTGGTCGTCAGTCGTTAATTCCCAGATCTGAAAACTGTCTTCGGTGGTGATAATCAGAAGCCGACCATCGGGGCTAAATTCAGGTTTAAGATAGAAATACCGACTTGGCTGGCTACAGTATTCAATTATTCTCTCTTTTTCACGCCACTGCCCTTCCGGGCCACGGGCAAAAATGACGACAAAGAAATAATCCCGTTCAATATCACTGTCATAGGTATCCTCACCGGCATCATCAAACCATGTGGCGAAATGGCGGTTATCCGGGCTGAATATAACGTCGAGATCAAAATCAAATTCGCTCACTTGTTCGCCACTGGGCGTGAATTTGTCGTCATCGGCAGGATCTCTGACATTAATATCGCCGGTTTGTAACCAGGATTCATCGTCTGCCTGCCCCATCAGCATAATGAATGATCCATCATAAAGCGCAAGATGTTTGCTGTCGGCACTGAACAGCAAATGATGATTAAGGCCTGTATTAATGTTGCCTCTATTGACCCACCGTCCATCGGCCCCCTGACCGAGAATAGCACCCGCTCGCCCCGTGTTAATGCAGACCAGTGATCTGGCATCCGGTGACAGGTGGATGTTACTCAGATACTTGTCCTCACATTCAGGAAAAACGTCACCTGTTGTCAGCTGTTGCTCAACCCACGAATCATTCTTGCATTCATAAACAGACAGTAAATGCTCTTTACCACTGTAATTGTGGCGAAAAATTTTTAACGGAACGGGTTGCGGGACAAATAAAATATGGTCGGCCCGCTGATGTCCATAATTGACCATACCACCGTGTTTGATCTCAGCTTTTCTGGCCCAGTGACCATCACCATCCAGAGCCAGAATATCACTGTAGTTCCGCGACTTCCCCTCAATGATAATGGGAATATGATCACGCAAGTGATAGTTAAAATCTTTAACATTTAAACTGCCAATAGGTATGAGGGTCAGTGCAGCCCCATCAAGAACCTGCTGGCGCATATGGCTAGCATAATAGGAGTAAAAAGCCGGACCCAGTTGTGCAGGGAAGTGGCGAACAGAAAATATGGACAAGGTTCTGAGGTACTCAAGGAGTATATGACTGGACTGAATGATTGCCCGGCAAGAAGACTGCCTTTGCCCGGTCTGGGAGAGAAAGTGCCGGACCTCTCCGAGGCCGCAATATCTCAGGCGATTGTCCATGGACGACGAAGTTTTCCCAAAATGATTGATATCGTTGATTGATAAATAGCTGGCGATTCTGTTGAACACTTCCTGGGGCAAGCGGAGTAACGGGTAGTCGGAGTGAGTCACAGCAGGTGTCAGTTCAGGCTTGATTTCACCCGTTCCATCGGCAGCAGTGCCGGGCTTCACCCATGTTGCAGCTGGCGATAATGCCCATTGACCCTTGTTCGATGAGGTTTCAGATGTAGCATCAGGCTCCCTTTTAACCATGGCAAGAGCCGGTGGCTCTGACAGTTCCTGCAACGATATCCTGGCGGCCAGCAGATAAAGCCGGTAGTGCTGATTGAGGCACTGGTTAATTCCATCTTCGGAAAAATCGCCTCCCCGGACAACGGCCCTGGCCACATTCTGTAAATCAAGGCTGGTGAGCTGCAACGGCAGTTTTTTCCGTTGCAGCTCAGCCCTCAGACGACAATGTTGCCGAGTCAGCTGTTCAGCCACGGTTTTTCCCAGTGGGGTTTCTGGCAGCACTTTCCCGGCAATGGTCTGCAACTCTTCCTGGCTGTATTGCCGGATGGGCAACTGTCGGAAACGCCCCTTCAGCGTCGGTGATAATGGTTTTCGCCCGCTGTACCCGGGTGGGTTGATAGTGGCAAACAAGTGGAATCCGGGATGGGCGTCACCGGCCAGAAGATCGTTTAGCTCACCTTCCAGATGCTGGCTGTCGATCAGATTCATTTCTGAAATAACCACGA
>NZ_JAHHPQ010000691.1:0-1714 GCF_024606245.1 Endozoicomonas sp. SESOKO2 | reverse complement strand
CCACATCTCCGGTTCCACCCATATTGGCCATACAAAGACCAGCTGTTACGGAGGCCTCTATGGGATAAAAACCGAGGATTTTTCCTGTCAGGCCCGCCCCCAGTACCGCGCCCATCACAGTAGTCACCACCAGAATGAAATACTGGAGGGAGATCATTTGTGCAACCTGATGCAGGTCCGTAAAGCCTATTCCTATGCAGGCCAGTAAAGCCGGCGTCAGAGACATCACCATAAAATCACCCCATAGAGCCGCCCCTTCTTCAAAGCGGGAAGGTAATATTCCCAGAGCTTTGACAAGGCCAACAAAAAAAATCATCAAGGCGTAAGGGTGCAAAGAAATGAAGTGACTGAGCAGATAGCCCACAACATAGAAACTGGTTGCAACAAACAGTCCGGTTCCCATCTTTGCCAGATCCGGAATACGCTCGACTTTCTCTTCATGGCGGACAGCCTTCTGGCTTTTCATCAGTTTGCCATTACCTGTTAATCCGGGCTTGATTTTGCCCAGCTTTTCAAGCATTCCAGCTGCAATAATGGCGACCAGATTACCCAGTACAACGGCCGGGACCATTTTTGACAAAACGGTTGCGGCGTCGGAGCCTGAAATGTTGGCAAAGATCTCCGCCAGCGGTACGGCTCCTGCCCCCATTCCGCCCCCCATGATGGGCAGACCAACATAGAAAACAGCTTCAACAAAGCCAGTGCCAATGAGCATACCCGCGAGCCCTGCCAGCGTAATGGCACCAAGGACACCACCGACAATCACCGGCAAATACCAGAGTGCTGACCGCAGCAGCAGCCGCCTGTCCATTCCAAACAAACTGCCTGTAATAAGGCCTGATATAAACAAAGCAAGAAAACCCTGATTTCTGACGAAATCAGCGATTCTGGTAAAGAGTTCGGCTGGAATACCCCCTGTCGCTACCAATAGGCTGGAGCCAAAAATGACAACAATCGGCCCTCCGCCCAAATAGTTGCGAACCCAGTCCAGATGCTCGCCAAGGGCGTTCAGGACACCGCCCAGCGCCATAAGAAAAGGAATCAGCCCAACCATGCCTGCTGGCAGACGTCCCGTGCAACCAGCAGCAATCACAACAACACATAGCAAACTCAGCCAGATCAACACCCCTCGCCGGGGTGATTGCCCCCCTGTCATCTGCTGCAACAAGGTTTCCATTAATGAACGCTATCCGTTAGTTTCAGGATGTATCTAACTAATAGCAAAGTTCAGGAAAATAGTGTTTTTCTTTCAGGGAGACATTCCATTCAGGGAGAAAAAAACAGGAGATTTTAAAAGTGGGAAGGGAGTAAAGATAAGACTCAAAACGGCCTTATGTATTCTCTCCACAACTTTCTGTGCCGCTGTCTGGTCAGCACATGAAATGCAATCTAATTCGTCAGGACAGTCTACATCGAATTATTTTTTTGAATAAATCCAAGCCAGACAAATAGCCTGGCCTGAATAAGAAAACTCAGTTTTTATTAGCCGTCTGAGCCTTGCCAATCGACTCAACGGTCAACCTTCCCTTGTCTTCAAGAATGGTATCCAGCGCCTGCTGAATCTCTTTGACGGAGACCGTTTTCACCTCTTCAGCAATCGACTTCTGGAAATCAAAGCCGGCCTCCTGACCATCCAGAGACTGCCAGAAACGGGAGCTGCGCTCATCCAGATTGGCATCTTTTTTCAGAAGATCACCCAGCAAGCCCTGACGAT
>NZ_JAHHPQ010000690.1:0-1703 GCF_024606245.1 Endozoicomonas sp. SESOKO2 | reverse complement strand
GGACAGCACCATACGACAAATCCTGCTTAAACAGCCAAAAGTGACCAGTACCGGAAACACCAGCCCCACAGGTGCGCTTGTGGGTGAGTTGAGACGCAGCAGGATTGAAGAGGTGGTCAATTATGCCGGAGCCATCAGAACGAGTGGTTATCACAGTCATGGTGGAGGTATAGCAGGCAGTGCTTCTGGCAGTGTCATACGCGATAGCCTGAACACCGGAACCGTTTTCACAACCGGAAGCGCCAACACTGGTGGTATCGCCGGGGTAGCGGATCAGAAGTCTTCTGTATCAAACAACTTGAATATTGGAAAAATAACGCCCAGAAGCTTGGATAACTCACCTGCCGGTGGCGTTGTCGGAAGGCTGAAAAGCAATAGCCTTGCTAACAACAATGTGAATACCGGGGAGGTTAATGCTGGCCATACCGAAGATTCCGGGGGGATTGTAGGAAAAGCAGAAACAACCAGCAGGGTATTACATAACCTGAACACCGGAAAAATTGCCTCAGATTATTTGGACGGTACTTCACGGCGAAGTGGTGGGGAGATTGGCGGAATAGTGGGGGAAACCTCCGGTCAAACCCTGGTCAGCAAAAACCTCAATACAGGCAGCATTTCTGGAAAGGTCACCACCAATGTGGGCGGAATCACTGGGGGAGCAGTCAACGCTCCTGTTGTTCAGAATGTAAACACCGGAACTGTCACTACTGACGGTCGCATTGCATCTGCCGGAGGTATTGCCGGAAAAGCCATAGGAAGAGCAGCAATTTATCACAACCTGAATGCCGGAGCAGTCATAGGTAATGGGACTCATAGTTCAACGGGTGGTATATCCGGGAGTGCACGCGATTTGGCCTCGGTTTACAACAATGTTAATACGGGGTTGGTTAAGTCACTGGTAACAGGAAGCTATGAAAGCGGGGCAGTCGCAGAATTTTCCTTTGGGAATGATATTGTCAATAACCTGGACACTTTCACAAAGTATTACCCGACTGATTCGATTCATAATGGATATAATGAAGGTGTCGTGAGAAAATCGAAAAGCGCACTCAAATCAGGCTTAAACGGTTTGAGCAGCGAACTCTGGAACGCCGGTGATGCAACACAGCTGCCGATGCTCAGAGGCATTAACACCCCCTACCGTGAACTTGTCCGAATCAATGGTACCCAACAGACAAACAACCAGTTTCCCATCGTCCTGAACGAGTTTGCAGACCCTGGAGGTGCCGCAAACGCCACCTCTTTCAATCGTACTGTCTGGAACGGGCATTACGGCTATTTACCGTTCCTAAAAGTTTTCTCCAGACTACAAATATTGCTGGCCGGAATTGATTGCACACCCGGAGGATTTGACTGTAGAGTGAAAAAGAACATCACGACAACTCCACCAGCTACGTCATCGTCATCAGCACAGCCTTCAACCATTGATTTGACCACGGCTGCTGAAATCAGAGCCTTAGCTG
The DNA here is from genome assembly GCF_024606245.1 of Endozoicomonas sp. SESOKO2. Lineage (NCBI taxonomy): Bacteria > Pseudomonadati > Pseudomonadota > Gammaproteobacteria > Oceanospirillales > Endozoicomonadaceae > Endozoicomonas > Endozoicomonas sp. SESOKO2. The sequence goes on along the minus strand of NZ_JAHHPQ010000690.1, from coordinate 240 downwards.
ATTCGGAGTCACCATCAGGCACTTCATCCGCTTTTGAAATATCATCCCCAACAAACACACGGCGAACTAAATTTTCATCGTCGTCTGACAGTACGTCCCCCACAACCGATTCACTTGATCTGTCAAACTGCCTACCACCAAAAGGCAAGCCTCTCTTCCAAACCTATGACGCGAAAAACCAGCAAATATACGTCGTCATTCAGCCTGAGTCGTCTTCCAAAGGGATCGTTCTGGCGCGCT
>NZ_JAHHPQ010000689.1:0-2101 GCF_024606245.1 Endozoicomonas sp. SESOKO2 | reverse complement strand
TGGGCAGTTTCTCTTTCAGGGCCGGGTCCAGCTGGCGTCCGGCGTAATGATCCGGGTTACCGGTGAGAATCACCCGGTGTTTTGGGCTGACCTTGACAGGATGACCATTCACATAGATGCAGGGTTCCGGCTCCCATAGGCCGTTCAATGATGCCAGCAATCCGGCTCTGGCCAGGTTGGCTTCATCCAGAATAAGAGTTACATATTCTCCGTCTTTGTCGTGTGTTGTTTTGGCCCATTCCATCAGCGTCCGGTTTTGTTGTTTCATTGAGCGGTCGCCATCGGCGTGTTCTTGCCACTGCCAGCATTTCAACAGGGTTTGTTCGCTGTCAGAAGGTCCAAGAGAAATGACCGAAGCCTGTCCTGAGGCCTTAGCCATTCTGGCGGAAAAGTAACTTTTTCCGGTGCCGGTTTCCCCCTGCAGGAATATAACGGGAGAGTCCGTCAACCGATCATGGAGTCGGGACAATCGACGGCTTTCACGATCTTTCTGATTCAACTCGCCGTGATAAAGATCACGCGCCAGCAGTGACAGGGGCTTATCAGCGGAACCCTGCCATTCCAGTGATTCAGACAGTCGATGCTCTATACGTTCAATGCCTTCTGCCTCAGAATTCGCTGTTCTGGCCATCTGAAAACAATCGCTGGCCAGAGTGTGAATGGCATCGGATCGGGTTTGCCCTGATGGCAAAGGTAGCTGCCAGCCAGAAGCCAGTGCATCTTGCAAACGTTTAATCTGTCTTGCTGGCCTGATGACCAATGCCTGATAGGGCTCTGCTTTCGACGGATCGACTGCCAACTGATACGCCATTGCCTCTCGTTGATCTTCAGGGGCGTGGGCCACGATCATGGCACTGAGCCTGTCCAGATATTCTTCTTGAGCCAGCCATGATGTAAATGGGGTTTTATAGGAAAGTTGTAATCCTTCAAATCGGCTGTCCTTAAAGACTGCCGGGTCAAAGGCTCTGGCCAGTGACCATAGGTTCTGTCGCAAAAACTTTCGATCTAACGGTGCAGAGCTGTTGATGATGCTGTTTAACCGATCCGGGTCTACCGAGCCAGTTTGACCCCTGTCGGGCTTCTCATGGGCATCCGGTTTTTCATTGGCATCCGGCAGTAACTGCCAACAGGCCACTTTCATAAAATCACGCACCGACGGATTCTGCCGGGTGCCATGGGTGACGACGCTATTGATGGCCTTGCGCCAGTGGCAGGGCAGGAGCTGTGGCGACTGGTCAACCTGCTGTGCCCGCCGGGCAGCCAGCATCAGGTTATTCAATAGTCCTTCGGTCATTTCAGGCAGAGGGTCACAAAGATCGTCAGGCAGGGTTTTAAACGCTTCGTAAAGCGAGTGAAGTGCTCGTTCCGGCAGCTCAGCCCGGGGGATATCATGCTTGTCCCCATTGATAGCCCAAATATCAACCTCAGGACAGGGTTTGCCCTTGGCAACCATTGACCTGAATACCGAAGATGGGCTTTCTGCAGACTCGGGCCAGACTACGGTGACTTGAGCTTGTGGGTAGGCCTGTAATTGGCCATTCACTAACAGAGGTTGCCCGATCACCAGAGGTTCCAGAAGCTGCTGAAGTGCTGGATTACTGTCCAGTCCCCGCAATACGACTGGCTTGCCAGAGGTTAATGCCTCCTGCAACTCAGTCTGACGTCGTCCAAAATGTGCCTTCTGTTGTGAAGTGATATGGATGTTATCAAACAGCTGGCTGAGGCTGGTCTGTTCATTGACCTGAATGACCAGAGGTGCCTGCTGGTGGTTGATCCAATGACTGGCCTGAGCATCTTGCTGATACGTGATGCTATCAAAGGCGGTGAGAGCTTTTATTGAGTGCTCATCGTTTTCTCCGAGCCCCAGGGTTTTCGGCTGCCGTTTTGTATGAGCCACCTGAAGTCGGGGCTGCAGATCGGTTGTCTCGCGAATCGTCTGCACTGAACCCAGTAAACAAAACCAATGTGCCTCAGTGAGGGGAGACGTGACGGTGACGACACCACCCGCCCGAACTTCTTCCAATAGATTGATGTTGGGGACTGCATAGCCTTCCGGGGCAACGGCAATCGGGTTCAGCCATCCCGAAATATTACTTTGGTT
>NZ_JAHHPQ010000688.1:0-1236 GCF_024606245.1 Endozoicomonas sp. SESOKO2 | reverse complement strand
GAAAGTTCATAACATTGATGTCAGCGAAACTAACAGGAAAACAGGACGTTGATTCTTGCCGGGCAGGTGTTGCAGAAGAATAATGAGTGAGTAACAGCAAACCATCATTCATTCATACTTAGTTCAGTGATTTTCGCCGTCTCATCTTGATGGATGGTCAAAACATGGCCATCGGCGCTGAGGGTCGCTGATCGGATAATACCAGGATGGGAAGTGCTGGCTTTTTCTTCCCATGATCCATCGCTGTTCTGACCATAAATTTTCCACGTTCCATCGACACTGACAGTGACCAAATGGCGGCCATCGACACTAAAGGTTGCTAATGTAATAAAACAATCATAGGAGATGATGGCTTTTTCTCTCCATGATCCATCGATCTTCAGGCTATAGATTTTCATCATGAGATCATTACTGCAGGTGATGACATGACGGCTATCGGGGCTGAATTTGGCAAAGTAGACATTTTTGTTATGGGAAATGATGGCTTTTTGTTCCCATGATCCATCGTCCTTCTCACCATAGATTTTCGCTTTGTCACCTAAATTGGCGGTCACCATATGGCGGCTATCGGCGCTGAATTTGGCTGAGCACTTTCTTAGGTAACCGGAAATTGATTCAAGAAACTCCCAGGCTGTTGTACCAGCTGAGCAGTGACTCAGGTAATCGGAAATGGTGGCTTTTTCTTGCCATGATCCGTTTTTATCCTGGCCAGAGATTATCGCCTTGTTATCGTCACTGGAGGTCATTAAACAGCGACTATCGGGACTGAATTTGACTGACTTGACCTTTCCATTATGGGAAATGATGGCTTCTTCTTCCCATGATCCATCGGTATCCAGTCTATAGATCTTTGCACTGCCATTATCTCTGGTGATCACCACATGGCGACTATCGGAGCTGAAGGTAACTGAAACAAAATGGGAAACAATGGCCTTTTCCAGCCAGGACCCATCGTCTATCTGGCCATAGATTTTCGCTTTCCTATCCAGGCTGGCGGTCACCACATAGCGGCTATCGGGGCTGAAGGTGGCTGAGTAGACAGTCTCATCATGTGGAATGATGGCTTTTTCTGCCCATGACCCATCGTCACTCTGGCCATAGATTTTTGCCCTTTGATCCCAACTGGTGGTTACTAGATAGCGACCATCTTTGCTGAAGGTGGCAAAACTGACACTAGCGTTATGGGAAATAGTGGCTTTTTCTTCCCATGATCGTTCGTCCTTCTTGCCATAGATT
>NZ_JAHHPQ010000687.1:0-1531 GCF_024606245.1 Endozoicomonas sp. SESOKO2 | reverse complement strand
GGGAAACACCTTCATCATACATGAAGGTGATCGACAAGTCTTTTTATTGAATGTGTGCACATTACTGGTGTATTGCTTGAGGCTGTATTTGCCTGAGAGCCAGAGATACATCTTCTGCCCATTATTGCTACCTACTATAAACGGCATCGATTGCTATATGTTTTCACGAGTGTATTAAAACAGAGCTAAACTGTCTTTTACCAAAGCCCTGAATAATTCAGCCTTCAGGGCTTTATTATGCGACAGTGGTTTATTTATTGCTGATAAATGTCAGTTGTAGTAGTGCAGTTGTTTTAACGAGAGCAGGTGAAAGTATGACCTTATGGTATTCCTATAAGACGCTTTTATTTTCAGTGTTTTTTTTTATCAGCAGGGGCTGGCAAATGACGCCTATATCCTTAGAGAATTTTACGACTATTTCAAGGCGAACTCAAAACTGCCTTTAAACCGAAAACCGAGACACACAGACCAGAGCCCACTTGAAAACATCCGCATTGGCTTTGTCAATCTTAATTTAGCCTCTGACCATGTATCTGGAGATGGGCGACTGGAAATTTGTGAAAATTACGAAGTGACTGAGCAAGACTTTAAACGTCTGATAAACTTTTATTTTAATTATGTGGCCATGGATGAACGATTTCACAAAAATCGCATTCAAGATGTACTCAGACTTATACATCATATATTCACTATAAATATAAATAAGATCAATGGAAGAAATTCGAATGATAAAGAGTTAATCAATGCAATGGCAAAAAGCCTTTTTGAAAAGATGTTTTTGTCTGTCAACATAAATGACAGAACTAATCCTTGTTTTCATTATTTTCATTTAGGTTCAGCGGAACATTATTTCAGTGATATTGGTGTTAATAATGATTTAGTACTGATGTTTCTTGCTTTTCTTGGTCCTCATTTTCTTACCATGGATGAACTTTCGGCCTACTTTAGAGTGTTGCATAGCCGTTATACCGGAGAAAGCTACGTTCAGGCATTTTCCAATGCATTGCTTTCTAAAAATGTCAGTGAATATCATTCTCCGCAAAGCATTGTCCATCAATTGAATGACGCCGCATTGGACACAGAGACAGCACTTCTAATCGGTTTAACTGCAATGGCATCAGAAGCTTTTCAGTGCATCAATTCAGGGCTGGAATCCACAGAGACACTGACAACCTTGCTGATAAGATACGCGCCACACGAGCTTTTGGGCATTATCTACAACAATATAGCCAGCCTCTGCCGCTCAGAATGCCCATCACGACCAGAACACTCATGTCCTGCACCTCAGATTATGTTTACCGAGAGTGGCATGCAAGAGTTTACACTCAGCATTTTGCGTATTGACCTCACCACTGGATTATCGGCGGCATTATCAGAGGCGTCATCGTCAGAAAGCCTGGGCTATCCATTGGATTATTCTGAGGATTCAGACAATGAGGGTTCGGTTGAGGAGTCAGATTCTGAGCATCAGGATCGGTCAATAGTCATTCAACAACAAAATGAACTGATAGCCCAACTACGACAGGAATTA
>NZ_JAHHPQ010000686.1:0-1243 GCF_024606245.1 Endozoicomonas sp. SESOKO2 | reverse complement strand
GGCAATGTCATGAGTAACAGTGGTGCCGCAAAGAGTGAGTGCTTAATCATTCTACATTTTCATTCTGATGAATATTGCCTCTGTTGCCTACCTTGCCCCAGTCTCGTTCAGAGCGTTCACGCAGTCGATATTGCCCATCTCGGTTGCGATGGATATTGGGGTTGTGCCATCAGATGCTGCGGCGTTGAGATCCGCCCCGGCATTGATCAGGAGTTTCACGATGTCGGGATGGCCTTTCTGGGCTGCGATGAACAACGGGGTATTGCCACCCGTAGTCCGGGCATTGAGATTTGCCTTGGCTTCGATCAGGAGTTTCACGATGTCGGGATGGCCGTTCCGGGCTGCGATGAGCAGAGGATTGAGCCCATCTTTTTTGCAGGCGTTGAGATCTGCCTTGGCTTCGATCAGGAGTTCCAGAATCTCGGTATGACCATTCTGGGCTGCGACATACACTGAGGTAACGCCATCCGCAGTCCGGGCGTTGAGATCCGCCCCGGCTTCGATCAGGGCTTGCACAATGTCGGTATGGCCGTTGTTGGCTGCGATAAGCACTGAGGTGACACCACCCGTAGTCCTGGCGTTGAGATCTGCACTGGCTTCAATCAGGAGTTTCACGATGTCGGTATAGCCCTTCTGGGAAGCGATGAGCAGCGGTGTGACGCCATTCCTGGTGGGGGAGTTGAGGTCTGCCCCGGCTTTGATCAGGCGTTTCACGATGTCGGTATAGCCGTTCCGGGCTGCGATGAACAGTGGGGTGGAACCATCCAAAGTCCTGGCGGAATGCTTAGTGCGGTTATTGAGATCCGCCCCGGCTTCGATCAGGGCTTTCACAATGTCGGTATGGCCGTTGCGGGCTGCGATGAATAGTGGGGTGCCGTCATCCTCAACCCGCGCGTTGAGATCTGCCCTGGCGTCGATCAGGAGTTTCACGCAGTCGGTATTGCCCGTTTCGGCTGCGATGAACAACGGGGTGGCGCCATCCGCAGCCTGGGTGTTGAGATCTGCCTTGGCTTCAATCAGGAGTCTCAGGATGTCGGTATGGCCCATCTTGGCTGCGGTCGACAGCGAGGTGACGCCATCCATCGTTCGGGTGTTGAGATTCGCCCCGGCGTTGATCAGGCGTACGACGATGTCCTTGTGCCCCTTACCGGATGCCAATATCAGGGCGCTGAAACCATCATTCATGAGGGTATTGACATTGACTCCCTCTGCCAGTGACTTCTCCACCTGATCCAAATCCCCC
>NZ_JAHHPQ010000685.1:0-1275 GCF_024606245.1 Endozoicomonas sp. SESOKO2 | reverse complement strand
CCCGTAGTCCGGGCGTTGAGATCTGCCTTGGCTTCGATCAGGAGTTTCACGATGTTGGTATGGCCCTTCCGGGCAGCGATAAACAGAGGGGTGGCGCCATCCGAAGTCCGTAGGGCGTTGAGATCTGCCCCGGCGTTGATCAGGACTTTCACGCAGTCGGTATTGCCATTGCGGGCTGCGATGAACAGCGGGGTGGCTCCATTCGACAAGGCGGCGTTGAGATCAGCCCCGCTGTTAATCAGGACTTCTGCAGAGTTGGTATTACCTTTCTGACTTGAGATATAGAGCGGGGTGGCACCATTAAGCGAGGTGGCGTTGACATCCGCCCCGCCTTCGATCAGGGCTTGCACAATGTCGGTATGGTCGCTCTGCGCCGCGATATACAGTGAGGTAACGCCATCCGTAACCCGGGCGTTGAGATCCGCCCCGGCTTCGATCAGGGCTTTCACAATGTCGGTATGGCCGTTCTGGGCTGCGATATACAGTGAGGTAACGCCACCTGAAGTCTGTGCGTTGAGATTCGCACCGGCTTCGATCAGGGCTTTCAAAATGTCGGTAAGGCCGTTCTGGGCTGAGATATACAGTGAGGTGACACCACCCGAAGTCCGCGCGTTGAGATCTGCCTTGGCTTCGATCAGGAGTTTCACGATGTCGGTATGGTCTTTCCGGGCAGCGATGAGCAGTGGGGTGACACCATTCTTAGTGCGGGCGTTGAGATCTGCCTTGGCTTCGATCAGGAGTTTCACGATATCGGTATGGCCCTTCCGGGCAGCGATGAACAGCGGAGTGGCACCATCCAAAGTCCTGGAGGCATCCTTAGTGCGGGCGTTGAGATCTGCCTTGGCTTCGATCAGGAGTTTCACAATGTCGGTATGCCCCTTGCGGGCAGCGATGAATAGGGGGGTGGCGCCATCCTCAATCCGTGCATTGAGATCAGCCCGGGCGTCGATCAGAACTTTCACGCAGTCGGTATTGCCCTTCAAGGCTGCAATGAACAGCGGGGTGATACCATTGGACAAGGCGGCGTTGAGATCAGCCCCGGCGTTAATCAGGGCTTTTACGCAGTCGGTATTAACCTCTCGGGCTGCGATGAACAGTGGGGTGGCACCATCCTTACTCCGGGCGTTGATATCTGCCCCGGCGTTGACCAGGCGTTCGACGATGTCCTTATGCCCTTGAGCGGATGCCAACATCAAGGCAGTGAGACCATCATTTATAACGGTATTGACATTGACTCCCTCTGCCAGTGACTTCTCCACCTGATCCAAATCCCCC
>NZ_JAHHPQ010000684.1:0-4310 GCF_024606245.1 Endozoicomonas sp. SESOKO2 | reverse complement strand
GGTGTTGAGGCAATGGATGTTGGGGCAATGGATGTTAGGGCAACCGGTGTTGAGGTAAGCGGTGTTACAGTTTCCGGTTGCTTGATTTCATAAACTTTCTCTATGATGAGTCTGGCTTGTTTTTCTGATGGCTGGGTATCATCCCGATTATCAATTTCAAGCGCTGCTGCCCCTTGTCTGCTTGCTAGTGCTTCATGAGCTCCTTTTCTCTGCATTGGAATTCGATCGATTTCGTCCTGGACAGGATGTAACCATTTTCTCCGTTTTGCCAAATCTTGTTGATTCTGAAAATCTTGTCGAAAGACCTCAAAGAACTGCTGCTTAATGCACTTCTGCAGGTGCTGATGGCGGGCTTCAAGATCATCCTTGTTTTCCGGAATAAGGCTGAGCTTACCTTCAAAAAAAGCCAGTCTTTCCCGAGCTTCCTCATCGGATAGTTCTTCGTTTGGTTGCAGCGGCTGTGGAATGAACGGAAGGGCAGCCATATCATTTTCATTGATCAAAGTAATACTGCGCTTGCCTCCGGTAGTCGCCGGTTTTGCTTTTACTGCTTCTTCATCAAGCTGTTCTGTTGCGGGCAGCAATTGTTTGATTTTATGAATTTCCTGTCGGATGAGTCTGGCTTGTTCCCCGGGTGGTTGGGTATCATCCCAATCATTAATCTCAAGCTCTGCTGCCAGTTGAGCGTTTCGAGCTTTAGTGGCATCTGCTCTGGCATCACGAACTTGTTGTACCAGCTTTGGAATTTGTTCGATTTTCTGCTGAAGTATCTGTGACTGGTTTTGCAGTTCTTCCTTCTCCTTACGAACTTGTAGAAGCTCATCTTTAATTTGTTGCTTGAGTTGAAGTGCTCTGAGCTTTTCTTTTTCACTGGCAGTAGCTTTCTCCGTCGTCAACACTATCTCGTTTCTAAGCTGGTTGATTCGTGTTGCTTGCCGTTTGAGGTGTTGCTTTATGGCCTGATGACGCACTTTCGGGTCTTTTTTATTGTCCGGGACCAGACCGAGCAGAATTTCAATGTCAGCCAGGTAATTATGAATAACCGTATCAGTGAGTTCTTTCTTGTGTGGCAGGTGAGGTTGAACGGTCTTAAAGCGGGCATCCAGGTCGTTTTCATGGGCCGGAGTAATTCCGGACGGGCCTTCAATCGCAGGCAGCTTTACTGCCCCCGGAGCGTTTTGAACTCTTGTAGCAACTGGCCGGGAATTACGAACTGGTTGTTTCGGCACGGGAGTTCGTTTGACTTCATGATGACGTTTTGATGACCCATTTTTCTGTTCTTCCTTTTTTTGTTGATTCTGAACAGGTGGTTGAACGACCTCATCTGCCTGCTGCTGAAGGTGCAGCTGAATGACCCTGTGCAGGGCTTGCTGAAGCGTTCGGTGTTTTTCTTTGTCACTGGCAATGACTCTCTTTAACTGGTTGTTAAGGACGGTGTCTCCGCCCTCTTCTCCCTCTGGCTTTGACTGCTCGTTTTCCATCTCAATCAGCTGTCTGAGAACGTCGCCGAGGATTTTGGAAGTAAACCTTTCGTCGTCCCCAAGAGCGTTAGCCTGCGCCAGGTTGATGCCGCTGACAACAGATACCGTATTCTCAATATCCCAAACAAAGAACCGGTTATTCAGAAGATTGGTAAGTGTAGGTTTGAAACTGAAGTTTTTTACGAGTTGATGATGCATCAGGGTTGGCGTGACGACCGATGAAGCGACTCTAATGTGTCTTATTGTGAATTCAAATTCATCTGCCTGATCTGGAGCAGCACTTGCCAATGCCTGCTTGAGAGATTCATAGTACATAAGCGTAATCAGTTTATCTATGCCATATTGGGCATCGTGCTTTGCAGCGATCTCCTCGAGTAATGCCATCTGTTTGCTTCGAATGACGTAATGGTAGCCTTTGACCTTGTCTTTTTTTACCTGTGTTGCTACCGGAGGTTTAGGGTTATTGACATCGTCTTCTTCCCAGAGCTTATAGAAACCTTCAACAAAAGCGAGATCGGCCGGATTCTGTTTCTGACCACGGAAAACAATAATATCCCCCGGAGCCTCAGTCACTTCCAGTTTTGGATAACCCGCCGGCACAGGATAAGACTGGCTCTCATCCTCAACGTGTACAACGTAGCCGACGGGTTTATTGTATGACAACAGATCATTCAGGGCTCTCTGTTGTAAATCTTTCCCCAGAATATGAACCTGAGTGTAGGCGGACGTCGCTGCTGCAAAAAGAGCTTCATCATTAACAAAGAGCGATTGACCGAGGCGATGCAGTTGAGGAGGCTGAACGCTGGCAGCGATAAGACGCATGAAGGTGCGCCCATTCACTTTAACTTTGTCTACTTTGAGGGTGGCAAGGGCAACATAGTGATCAACTTCGCCAAGGTTTCCTGCTTTTTCACTCGCACCTTTTAGCACACCGACCAGATGCTCAGGGCACGCAATTTCTGTAAATGGCTCTAATGTTTGGGTGTCGCCTAGTTGAGCGCGAACTGCCCCAATGGAATCTTGTTGGGTCATTCTGAATCTGACTTCAATGAGCAGATTCTTTTCTGCCAGATTATGGGTGAATCTGAAGACCCCCTCATTACCAATCTTGAGGACTTTGGTGTATTTCTGAGCAATGTCATTGTCATCTGTTTCAAACAGATCAACAGTGGAAACGCCACCGGCGATGCCGGAAAGGACGTCTGTGAAGCCTTCGGAAGGCATGTTATAGCCCGCTGTGGCTTGAGCCTGGTCAGGGTAGGTGGTGGTAAAGGATTTGGGTATTGGCTGCTGGTCATCACCTAAAGTGGGCTGAACCATGACCTCACTCTGGGTAAACTCTGTATGACCATTGCCCGCAATATCGATGGATTTTGTCTGCAGTCTGCGTTCCGCCAGTGCCTGCGTGCCAATGATGGAAGAGCTGATTGCAACGGCCACTGCCAGGTTCAGTGCATGGGGGCGAGCATGTGTCATTCGACTACCTCAAGGCTGATAACTTTCTATACCGTGAAAAGTGATGTTTACACCAGTTGAGAGAGCAACTTCCAGTAACTCTGGGCTGTCAATAGCTCAAGGCTGTTCCGGTAAGTTGTTGAGTGAATTTAGTTCACAGTGGCCAATCCGGTGAGCCGTTGAGCGAATTTAGTTCACAGTGGCAAAGTCCAATGCCAGTAAAATTGAGTTGTTTTTTCAGAGCAGGAATACATTCATGCATGCCTTATAACAGGGTTTGATCGATGGCCCGACGACCTGAAAGAAATCACTACAGATGCCCTTTTGCCAACCATTCGTAGAAGGCACCCAGAGTGTAAGAGTACGGAATACTTTCTGCATGGGAGAATGACCATTTAGGTACATTATCCCTGAAGTATTTTTCCCAGCCATGCTCATACATCTTCATAGAGCGATCACGTCGTTCACGGAACTGAAGATAATTCTCGTTTCTGGTCCAGCCATGCATCACTTTGTTTGCTTTAACACGGTTGGCATACTCTTCATCCGTTTCATTGAAGCGTTGAGGTGTGGCAGTGGCAGCACGTTTCGCATAGTCAGATTCCGTTTCACCCACGCTTCTCCAGCGATTGAGCTTGTCAAGACTACGGCCCAGTGGTCCGCCGAGCCACTGAGTGAGTACCTTGTTGTCGTTCATGAAGAAGTCAAAAGTGAGACTCGACGCCAGAGCAAATCCGAAGGTTTGAGCGTAGGTAAACCCAGATAAAAGGCCGTGGGCGTATGATCCGGCCGTGGCTACCGGGCCCAGCACCAGACCGGCTGTGACAGAAGCCAGGCTTTTCACTTTATCTGGTGTGATCCTGTGCAGCAGCGGTACCTGAACTCCTTGTCCGGAAGTCATGGATTTCACGATTTCGGGCACCAGACGGAAAAGGCTGCGATATCTATGGGGGTTGGCGTTGTATTGTCTGTTAAACAGCATAGAGCCGGTTTTCAGCAGAATAACTGAGGAAGCGGCTTTGCCGAAAGGCATTGTCAGTCCGCCCAATTCAGTGACTTGTTCAATGCCGGTGTGGAAGGCATATTGGCCGGTTCGGTCAAGATCAACACCGTAGCGTTCCAGCCAGTGCTGGAAAGGTGTGAGCATCCTGTGCGTGTAATCGCCCCGGTTGGTCAGGTCCAGAAGATAGAGGAACGCCATGTTTGAGAGAGACAGCCTGACAGCTTCCGGGGCGGTCCGGGTTACCAGTAGAGGTTTGTAGCTGGAGAAGTACCAGGTGACCGCCTGTGCCAGAAAGGCTGAAGGTTTAACCCAGTAGTCATTGAGCTGTCGCTCAACCGCTGCGGCATGAGCCTGCATCAATGTGTCATGGA
>NZ_JAHHPQ010000683.1:0-1538 GCF_024606245.1 Endozoicomonas sp. SESOKO2 | reverse complement strand
AAGATGAACTCCAGAAATGGTTGAAGCGTTTTACAAAGGATGAGGCATTAGTCAATTCAGTCATGGATCGCCATGGGAGTATTCATTTTCCTGCACTGTTCTTTTCCACTCTCACCAAACTGATGTCCGAATGTAAAACATTTAAATTAGAGATTAAAGCCAGCATCCCCTGTAGTAGTTCAGAGGACTCAGCTACCTTCAGCGCCGATGGCCACCACCTGATGATCGCCTGTGACGATAAAACATGGAAAATCTATGGCCGGGAGCGCGATGGATCGTGGAAAGAAAAAACGACTATTTCCCATGACGACACTGTCTACTCAGCCATCTTCAGCGCCGATGGTCGCTATGTAGTGACCGCCAGTAAAGATGGCAAGGCGAAAATCTACGGCCAGAAGGACGATGGGTCATGGGTAAAAAAAGCCGTTATTCGCCACGATCATTTTGTCCTGTCGGCAACCTTCAGCAGTGATGGCCGCTATGTGGTGACCGCCGGTCTTGATGGCAAAGCGAAAATCTATAGCAAGAAAGACGATGGGTCATGGATTGAAACAGCCATTATTTCCCATGATAAATGGGTCGACCCAGCCACCTTCAGCGCCGATGGTCGCCATTTGCTGACCGTCAGTGGCGATCAAAAGGTGAGAATCCATGACTTGAAGGCCGATGGTTCATGGGAAGAAAAAGCCATCATTCGCCACGATCGTTATGTCAATTCGGCCTCCTTCAGCGCCGATAGCCGCCATGTGTTGGCCTCAAGTTACGATGGCAAGGCGATCATCTACGGCAAGACGGACGATGGATCATGGGAAGAAAAAGCCACTATTTCCCATGAAAACCGGGGCAACTCACCCACCTTCAGCTTCGATAGCCGCCATTTTATCATCTGCAGTAGTGAAAAAATGGCGAAAATCTATGAGCAGAAGGACGATGAATCATGGGAGGAAAAAATGACCATTTCCCATGATTCGCATATTCATTCAGCAGCCTTTAGCGTCGATAGCCGCCATGCGATCACCCACGGTTCCGATAACAAGGTGAAAATCTATGGCCGGAAGGACAACGGATCCTGGGAAGAAAAAACTATCATTTCCGCTTATGGTCTTACATCAGCAACGTTTAGCGCCGATGGCAGCCATGTTGTCATCTACAGTATTGTTGGCAAGGCGATAATTTATAGCCTGGGGAGCGATGGATCATGGAAAGAAAGAACCACCATTACCCATCGCAAAGGGATCAGGTCAGCCACCTTCAGCGTCGATGGCCATGTGTTGACCATCCATGACGGTAATAGGGCGAACATCAGTGAACTATGGATGATTGACCGATCGTTTAGTGTCACTCATTGACCCAACCCCACATTATTCTTCTGCAACAGAAACCCGCTTTCTACTCATTGGTCATTTTCCCGGATCAACGTCCTGTTTAACTGTTAGTTTCACTGACATCAATGTTATGAACTTTCATGCTAAAACCGACTCTAAGCCGCAGAATCAATTTTGAATATCCCTGCCAACCAGGGAAAACAACAACTTTTA
>NZ_JAHHPQ010000682.1:0-1850 GCF_024606245.1 Endozoicomonas sp. SESOKO2 | reverse complement strand
ACGCTATAGTGATCGCTTTCAAAGAATCATAAAGGAAGAATCACTATGGGCCTTGGCGGTATCAGTATCTGGCAACTGTTAATCGTACTGTTGATTGTTGTCATGCTGTTTGGCACCAAACGACTTAAAGGTCTTGGCAGCGACCTGGGTGGAGCTATCAAGGGTTTCAGGAAGAGCATCAGCGATGACTCCGGTTCTTCAGAAAACCTTGCGACCAATAACCAGGACAATGACAAGAACAGGGAACTGAGTCATAACAAAGCCTGAGGACTGTCAGCGTGTTTGATATTGGCTTTGCCGAACTGCTGGTTATCTCGGTACTCGGTCTGGTGATTCTGGGGCCCGAGCGCTTACCTCACGCAATAAAAACCGGCCTGCAGTGGATCAACTACCTGCGTAGCAGCGCCAGCAATATAAAAGAAACGGTTAACAGAGAGCTAAAGGTCGATGAGATCAAACAGGATCTTCAGCTGGACGAGCTGAATCAACAGGTTCGATCTCTGAAACAAGAAGCAACCGTAGCCACTGAAAATCCCTCCAAACCATCCGATTCCAACATAAAGGCGGCCTGAGTGCTGCCTTTATTGGATGCCTGCCGAGACATTTATGAAGACTGAAACCCCGACGGTTCAATCAGAACAACCCCTGATTCAGCATCTACTTGAGTTACGAACTCGCGTACTGAAAAGCATGGTGGTCACCCTGCTGTTCTTTGCCGTACTGTTTTACTTTTCCAATGACATTTATGAGCTGGTGTCTGAACCCCTGCGCTTGTTGATGCCAGAAGGCACCAGCATGATAGCCACCGATGTTACCTCCCCTTTCTTTGCTCCATTTAAACTCAGCCTGGTACTTTCCCTATTTCTGGCCATTCCCTTTATTCTTCATCAGGTCTGGGGATTTATTGCTCCCGGCCTGTACAAGAATGAAAAGCATCTGGCCATCCCATTGCTCATAACCAGCGTCATACTCTTTTATGCCGGTGTCACCTTTGCCTATTTTGTGGTGTTTCCATTGATCTTTGGTTTCTTCACCACGACCGGACCTGAAACGGTCACCATGATGACTGACATCAGCAGCTACCTGAACTTTATTCTTAAACTCTTTTTTGCCTTTGGGCTGGCCTTCGAAATCCCTGTCGCAACACTGTTACTGATCTGGTCTGGCATTAGCACCGTTGAATCCCTGTCCAGGAAACGTCCTTACATCGTAGTAGGCTGTTTTGTGATCGGTATGCTTCTGACACCACCCGACGTGATATCCCAGAGCCTGCTGGCTGGACCTATGTGGCTGTTGTTTGAGCTTGGACTTTTGTTTGCCCGGATGACGCCTTTTATGAAAAAGTCTTCTTGAGAATGAACGAACCCGCGTCAAGATCCGTATTTATCGGGAAAGCCTGGCAAGATTTAAAGCGAGTAGCAGGCCATTTTCGGCCTGCAAAAAACCATAGACTCAAGCAACCAAAAAACCCACATAACTACTGTTTTTATTAGAAAAAAAATAAAAAAAGAAATAAAACCGACATTTAGCCGGAAGCTAAATAGGCAATTAGACGCTTTATAAACCGTCAAATAGACGCTAGAGTAATAGACAATTAGCCGAAACTTGAAACACCTTCTGATGCCATACTTCCCACGCTACTTACAACCAAAAATAGAAGAGGCCTTGCAGGATACCCCTGTAGTTTGCCTGCTCGGGGCTTGTCAGGTGGGCAAACCTTGATTCCGGCAGCCTCAAATACACGTAGTTAAGAGAAACATTTCGCGTCACCATCAGTGATGGAAAACGACATGGCAAAATATTTTTCACAACAAAAAAGCCGATGAGCATTCCACTCATCGGCTTTGTTA
>NZ_JAHHPQ010000681.1:0-3289 GCF_024606245.1 Endozoicomonas sp. SESOKO2 | reverse complement strand
GGCCACTTCTGCCGCAAACAGGACAGGTGAATAAATAAGTAGCTGATCAGGCTACTACGGTGCAGTCTGCTATCCAACAGTCTGGAATGTTAACTATAAAACAAGGTAGCCAGTCCCAGAAAGGAGAGAAAGCCAACGACATCCGATACTGTCGTCAGTATTATGGTGCCAGCCAGTGCAGGGTCAATATTTATGGATTTGAGAATAACGGGAAGGCTGGCACCGACGATGACGGCAGTACTGAGATTGATGATCATGGCACAGGCGATCACCAGAGCAATGATGGGGTCATGGAACCATAAATAAGCGATCAGGGAAACCAGAGCGGCCCAGAGAATACCATTGAGAAATCCTGCCATTAGTTCGCGACTGAGTAGCCACCGCAGGTTGGTTCTACTGATCTGACCCAGCGCCATGCCCCGAATCACCAGAGTCAGAGCCTGTCCGCCAGCATTGCCGCCCATTCCTGCAACAATTGGCATCAGGACAGCCAGTGCAACGACCTTATCGATGGTGGCCTGAAACATGCCAATAACAGAGGCGGCAATAAAGGCTGTTATCAGGTTGATGCCCAGCCAGACAGCGCGCCGACGGGCCGTTTTCAGTGCGGGGGCAAAGGTATCTTCATCGTCATCCAGACCTGCCATGCTCATCATGGAGTGTTCGGCCTCTTCCCGGATAACATCCACCACGTCGTCAATCGTAATACGGCCCAGTAGCTGTCCCTGCTCAGACACCACCGGTGCTGACACCAGATCCTGCCGTTCAAACAATTGAGCCACCTGGCTGTCTTCCATATTGGCAGCGATGGGTTGCAGATCGGTCTGCATTACTTCAAATACTGTGGCTGAAGGGGCTGTGGTCAGGAGTACTGACAGGGGTAGTGCCCCTATGTATTCGTCTCTGCGGTTGACGACAAACAGGCTGTCAGTCATTTCCGGAATATCCTTATGACGCCTGAGGTAACGGAGCACAACATCGAGAGTGCTGCTGGGCCGAATGGTGATGACATCGGTATTCATCAGTCCGCCGGCTGTGTCTTCCGGATAAGAGAGGACGGCTTCTACCCTTTGCCGATCCTGACTGTCCATGGAATCCAGTACTTTTCGGGTGATGGTGTCGGGCAGTTGTTGCAGGAGGTCTGCTATGTCATCCACGTCCTGACCTTCGGTAATCACTTTCAGCTCTGCCACGTTCATCCTGTCCAGGAAAAACTGTCGGACTTCGTCACTCAGTTCCTGTAATACGTCGCCTTCCATCTCTCGATCAATCAGGCGCCAGAGAAGGCTGCGAAGTTTGGGGGGGGACGATTCGAGCAAGTGAGCCGCATCCGGAGCCGGAAGACCATTCAGCATACGCCTGAGTTCGGGAGAAACGCCGTGTTCAAGGGCCTCGTTGAGTTCCTGAAATGCCTTGTCTCCGATACTCAGTTGTAGCTGTTGTACCATAGATGCGTGCCCGGCTTTTTTGGCAGAAATGACTGAGTGTTGACTTTCTGTTCTACAACTATCCAGTCTGATTGTCAGGCTCAGTCATTTCGCATGTCATTGTTCGTTTGCTTTGTGCCTGACAAGCTTTCGCTTTCAAGCGAGGCAATTTGTGATACCAGTATAAACAGAGATTTAATGGTGAAAAGGATGATTATTCACCCTCTTCAAAAAAATCATTGATCAGATTGCACAACGCTGTACAGGCCTCTTCTTCATCATGGCCTTCAAATGTTAAATCAAGGACAGAGCCTTTTCCTGCCGCCAGCATCATGACGGCCATGATACTTTTTCCATCCACTTCACGGCCGTCGAAGCCCACTTTCACCTGACTGGTGAAAGCCGAAGTTGTGGAAACAAATTTAGATGCTGCCCGTGCATGGAGACCGAGTTTATTAATAATGGTGATCTGCTTCTGGATCATTATTTTGAAAGCTCCCGATGTCTGACCTGAACACAGTCAAAACGTTCCTTGAGCCACTCGCTCAGTTTTTCACTGATAAATACGGAGCGGTGCTGCCCGCCGGTACACCCGATTGCAATCGTCATATAACTGCGCTGTCCGGATTCGAACCTCGGTAACCATTTTTCCACGAATCTGCAGAGATCTTCAAACATCTCATTTACCATGGGTTCAGCCGCCAGAAAATCTTTAACGGGCTTATCTTGGCCTGTGTAAGATCTTAACGCTTCAATCCAGAAAGGATTAGGTAAACAGCGAACATCAAAAACAAAGTCAGCATCAATCGGCATGCCGTGCTTGAAGCCAAACGACTGGATCATCAGCGTCATACTCTTGCTCGTGGCGCCGCATATTCGCTGTCTTATTTGTTCTCTGATTTCATGGACAGACAGTGGTGAAGTGTCCAGCCTTATGTCGGCTTCTTCAGCCAGAGGAGCCAGCAGTTTCTTTTCCAGATTGATCGCTTCTTTCAGAGAACGCTCATCATTGCTGAGAGGGTGGCGACGGCGTGTCGAGCTGTACCGCTTCATCAGGGTGTCGCTGTCTGCGTCCAGAAAGATGACCTGACACTCAACCTCCTGTTTTTTCAACTTTTCCAACAATGCCGGAAAGCGTTCCAGAGCGCCGGGTACATTACGAACATCCAAACTGACAGCCATGCGGTGAGGTTCGAGCAGATTGCTTTTGAGATTGGTCGGCAATTCGTTCAACATGCTGGCAGGCAAGTTGTCTACACAGTAAAAGCCTTCATCTTCAAGGGCGTGAAGCGCGGAACTTTTGCCAGAGCCTGAACGTCCGCTGATGATGACCAACTTCATGGAGTGTCCTTCCCGATTGTTTGACTGTGCAAACAGGCTTCTCACCTGATTCCGAGTGGGGCAAGTCTATCAAAACCCAATGAGATTAGAACCAGTCGCTTTCTTTTATTTCAAGCATAGTCCGGATATTTCTATCCATGCATTTTTGAAGGATAAATAGGTTTCAAGTCACGATAGTGAAGGAAGTCAACAGGGTTCTTGCAGGCCAAAAAACATTTTGCCCGCCTCCGTTTCCAGATGGGCATGCAAAATGTTTTTTATTTACCTGTTAAACAGGGCTGCAGATGATGTTATACAGCGCTTTGGGGTTTTTTGCTGCTCGCATCTGGCTCAGCAATATTTCTGATTGAAAGCGTTCAGCCACAGCCTGCAGTATATTGAGATGCTCCTGTGTATTTTCTTCCGGAACAATGAGTGCGAACACCAGATCGACCGGTTGTTTATCCACAGAATCAAAATCAACGGGTTCGGACAGTTTGATCAGAAGTCCGGTGGGATGTTGACAGGCACTGGAGCGACAG
>NZ_JAHHPQ010000680.1:0-2005 GCF_024606245.1 Endozoicomonas sp. SESOKO2 | reverse complement strand
CCCCTTCAGACTGATCGGCAAAATTCTCAGCAAGGCTGTAGCCATCGGAATGCAGATGGCCAGCGCCAGTTATCCTGAAATAGACCATATCCAGAATGCCCTTGGCACCCTCAGTAATCGCTCTTCAGCAGAAGAAACAGACTTCTACGATGCCCTGGACAGGACGAATGCAGACGACCTTCTGGATACCGTTCGCCTGCAAAGAACCAACGTACAAAGTTATGTCATTATGAACACCGGGATAGTAAAAATGACACTGATGCCTGTCTACACCCCCAAAACAGGATTAAATGACGAACTGTAATCGGGTGCTTATCACGTAATCCCTTCATAGAGTGTCAGAGATATTGCTCACTACCTTCCGGTGCTCACTGCCGCTATAATGGCCAGCTTTCAACAGCCAGATCAGTCATCACTGGTTTTGCTATCCTGAGTCACCTGATGCCTGAATATAGCAGCTTCAAGGTCTCAGGCCCGTTACACAGCAGACAGGAATCCGGTTTTGGCGTCTGAAAAAATCACAACAGACGTGAGCCCAGAAAGCGAAACCATGAGCGCAACAAAAAAGCTTTATATCAAGACCCACGGTTGCCAGATGAACGAGTACGACTCAGCCCGAATGGCTGATCTGCTCGGAGAAACCCACACCCTGGAGTTGACAGACAATCCGGAAGAAGCCGATGTTGTGCTGGTTAACACCTGCTCTGTCAGGGAAAAAGCCCAGGAAAAGCTCTTCCATCAGTTGGGTCGCTGGAAAAAACTGAAAGAAGCCAATCCCGACCTGGTGATTGGAGTGGGAGGCTGCGTAGCCAGCCAGGAAGGGGAAGCCATCCGCAAGCGTGCGCCACAGGTAGACGTTGTCTTCGGACCACAAACCCTGCATCGCCTGCCAGAAATGATTGATGCGACCCAGAGCAATCATATTCCCGTGGTCGATGTCACCTTTCCGGAAATTGAAAAGTTTGACCGGCTTCCGGAGCCTTCTGTGGAAGGACCAACCGCTTTCGTTTCTATCATGGAAGGGTGCAGCAAGTACTGTACATTCTGTATCGTACCCTACACCCGTGGTGAAGAAGTCAGCCGCCCCATGGATGACGTGATTGCCGAATGCGTGGGTCTGGCCGGGAAAGGGGTTCGCGAAATCAATCTGCTGGGTCAGAATGTGAACGCTTATCGTGGCGAAAAAGACGATGGTACTGTTTGTGATCTGGCTGAACTGATCACCATTGTCGCGGCAATAGATGGCATAGATCGCATTCGTTTCACCACGTCTCATCCGAAAGAGTTCTCCCAGAGCCTGATCGATGTTTACGCTGAAGTGCCCGAGCTTGTCAGCCACCTGCACCTTCCTGTTCAGGCCGGATCTGACCGGATTCTCTCCCTGATGAAACGTAACCACGAAGTTGAGATATACCGGGACAAGATTCGTCAGTTGCGTGAACACCGTCCTGACCTGAGTCTCTCTTCAGACTTTATCGTAGGCTTCCCGGGTGAAACCGATGAAGACTTTGAAGACACCATGAACCTGATCAGCGAGATCGGTTTCGATGCGTCGTTCAGTTTCATCTACAGCAAACGTCCGGGGACACCAGCATCGGATATGTCCGATGACGTTCCTGAGTCCACCAAAAAGCAGCGACTGCAAATTCTGCAGGAGCGAATCAATCAACAAGCCATGCAAATCAGTCGTCGTTTGGTAGGCAGCACTCAGAAAATTCTGGTAACGGGCTACTCCAAGAAAGACCCTGGTGAACTGAGTGGCCGCACAGAGTGTAATCGTGTCGTTAACTTCAAGTGTGCAGAGCCTCGACTGATTGGTCGATTTGCCGAGGTTGAGATTGTTGAGGCTTTCCCTCACAGTTTGCGTGGCAGCCTGGTTGATTCTGAATTGGGTGTCGTGGCCTGATACTTTGTCAGGATGGCTGGTCTCAAACTCACCGGGGTCAGCCATCAATTGTCTTTTCCCGTCTTACTGAACTAATGGCAAGGCGGATGTCCTAAAATG
>NZ_JAHHPQ010000679.1:0-5734 GCF_024606245.1 Endozoicomonas sp. SESOKO2 | reverse complement strand
CCCTTCTTAACGAGTTTTTGAATCAGCTCGGCTTGCTTGTCGGTCAAGATAGCAGTGTTCACAGCAGAAAAGGTTTCAAACCTTGAGGTTACTTTAGAATTTTGATGAACATGGGTGACGTCCAGTTTGCGTTTAGCCACTTCAGGGGTATCTACATTTAAAACCACTGCTCTTGAAGAGATGCCGATCTGTTTTTGTTCTGTTACGGGATCTGATGTGAAATCAGCGAAATTGACTCCCAGTGACTCACCGCTGACGGTTCTGCCAGAAACATTGCCGCGATTCGCTTCAGCATTGCCTTTAGCACTGAATGTAGAGGGATTTGGTCCATGATCATATGAGGGTTGAGGTAATTGATCCATCGTTTTTATCCTGTCTTTAATTGTCCCTAATTAAAATGAGGGTGAGCCCTCCCTGGAATACATATAGATATTGACCCATAAGTTGACCAAAAGTTCCAAAAAAAGAGAGATCGCAAAATAGTGATTTGAGCAAAAAACTCAAGCCACTTAAAAAAAGAAGGCCGCTGGCCGGGTCGGTGCTACACGGAACAATATCAATAGACGGCTAGTCGCTATCTCTGCGAAACCGTGCCCGGATTAAGTTGATGATCTCTTTCACCATTTTCCCCATTCCCGGCCGCTGACCTTCTGCAAAAGGCACAGGACGACAGAGTTCCATCGCCTGAATACCGATTCGTGCCGTATAGAAACCGATACCTGCCCCCGTGGCGGCCTGAGTGCTGATCGTGCTGATCAGTTTACTGGAAGCCAGATCTGCCAGCTGGTCAGTCATCAGGTCTGTACTGCCAGCCAGAGCCATTTGGGTTAGCGCCATCTTTAACAATCTCATTCTTGCGGACAGGGAAGGACGGAGACCATAAATCTGGCAGATTTCATCCAGCATCTTCAGGCAACGCCAGCCTGACAACATCATATCCAGCAGTGCCAGTGGACTGATGGCGACCAGAATGGCCGCTTGCTGGCTGTGCCGGGAAATTCTGGCGATGGCCTGTTCATCCAGACTTCGGAACAGCTGCTGGTCCAGGTGCTGAAGGGTTTCAGCATCATCCGCATAATCAGGCAGAGTGCTGAGGGCTTTTTCCAGTAAAAGTTGATGTGGCTTGTTCCGATAAAGTGCACTTAATTTTGCCAACCAGTGTTTGGCTTGTCCGCAGGAGCGGGCTTTAAGAATGCCCTTGGCGTTTGCTTGTAATTGTTCGACGCCTCTGAAGTCTTTCTGATAGCCAAAGTATTCCCACGCTGCTTTTCCTAAAAGACCGATAAGGCCAGCAACCAGCAAACCAAATACTGCGGCCAATGACCAGTGGGTTTGGCTGAGGAAATAAAGGAATTCTACGGTCTGCCAGGTGGCCAAAATAGCCATCAGGGCAAGAATGCCTTTTGCAGCACGGCCCAGAAAACGCAATGGCTTAAGTGATAGCGTGGGATCACTTAGTAGTGGCAGATTCGGATCATTGCTCAGGGATTTCGGAGTTTCCAGTTGAACATTTTGATCCAGGGGAATAAAGAATTCGTCTTTTTCTTGGGTGGGTTTCATTGAAATTTATCTCCCAGCAGATCATTCAGAACGCTGTCCAGACGGATGTGCGGTAAACGGCTTCCGTTGTTCAGTTTTAGTCCGGCTGGAGGTAACAGCTTGCGCAGATGCCACTGCTGGCAGTTCTGCCAGTAATCATCGTCAGGATACTGCTCTGGCAAGGGAGGATGCAGAAGAAGGCCGGGCCCCTCTTCTGTATTGCCTTTAAGGACTCTCTGACCGTGGTGTTCGGCATAGGTTGTAGAGCGGACAGAGGCAATGGCTTCGCAGCGGATATCGACTTCCCTGAACCTTGCCTGTCGCTGTGACTCTCTGACCAGAGAAGCTGTCAGAGATCGCACCTGCTCATGCTGATCAGGCAAAACCTGATCGATCTTACTGGCAGCGAAGACAATCCGGTCAATCCGGGGCTGAATCAGTCGGCGAATAATATTGTTAGTGCCGTATTCAAAGTTTTGCAGAACCTGGGTCAGTGACATCCTCAGGTTGTCCATGGCTTCCTGACCCTGATTCAGGCTTTTCAGCACATCAATAAGAACCAGCTGGCGGTCAATGCGTTGAAAAGTATTTTTGTAGAAAGGCTTTACCCAGCGTTTCAGATAATGCTGGTAATTCGTTTCGCAGATTTGATAGAGCGCATCGCCGGGAGCAGCCGATTTTTCCTCTTCACTCAGCTCCACCAGTTGTGGCAGAGGAATAAATGGAAATTGACTTTCAGGGCTATCAGGAGCCAGATGCAGTAACCGTCCGGGCTGAATCATCGTCAGCCCCTGTTGCTGGCAACGTTTCAAAAAATCCAGTTGTTGCTGCCAGAGTGAGTTCAGTCTCCACTCGTGCAGAGGCTCCAGAATATTCAGCGATTTCAGCTGAACCAAAAAAGGATCTTCTGGCATGGCTGCTGCCAGTTTTCGGCTTTGCTGACACCAGTCTTGATAACTCATTTCCAATAGCGGAAGATCCAGTAACCATTCCCCGGGGTAGTCATGTATTTCCAAATAAAGACGACTAATACCCGGTTTTGTTCCCGGAATAAGATGACTGCGGGCGCGGTATTTTATTTCCAGCAAACATCCCGACGCCTGTCGTGTGGCGCTGGGCCAGGCTTCCCTGTCCAACGCAGTGGCGCTCTCCAGATAGGGAAACAAGGTCAGATCTTTCAGTGGCGATATTTCTACACCTAGTAGACGATTCTGCAAGGCGGGTGGCAATGCGGTCAGAGCAGCATCGGGGTAATAGCGAAGCTGATGGATAAGGCTGGTGATCAGGGTCGTCTTGCCACTGCCACTAAAGCCGGTAATCCCCAGACAAACTCTTTTATCAAGCAGACGGTCAACACTTGCAGCCACCGCAACTGACGCTGAACTGGCCAGGCTTTTCGCCCTGTCGCCGGTTCTTTTCAATCTCTGTTTGAGGTATTGCTTTCGCACATCAATCTTCTATTTTTCTGTATTCCCCTGATAGTGCTGTCAACTTGGGCTATTTTCAAGAGTCGTCAATCAGCAGGGCAGGCTCTATGTCCTGACGACCCGGATCAAGGCTCCAGCGGCAGTTTTCAGAAAACTGACTGCTAAGATAATCTGCCTGCTCCGGCAAAATACGGTGGCTGTTCACCAAAGCCAGATATTCAGCCGCATTCGGTCGATAGGGTAACGCCACCAGCGCCATATTCAGCTCTTCCAGCAAACGATCGCTTTTGAATTGATTGCATCGCTTGCAGGCCGCGACTACATTCATCCAGTCGTCTTGCCCACCCCTTGAAGTCGGCAGGATATGGTCGCGGGTCAAAAACCGGCGTGGCAGGAACTTGCCACAATACATGCACTGGTGATTATCACGTTCGAATAGAGAAGAGTTAGTCAAGGCAGGGTTGGTACGGGCAGGAAAGTGTCGTTTACCGCCACAGGCAATGATGCTGGGTAATTCAATGACCGTCTGGGTACCAAGCCATCGGTTATAGCCGCCTCTTACCCGATATATGATATCGCCAAGACTCCAGCGGATCAGGTCTCTTGAATAGAGACACACTGTCTCCTGCCAGGTCAGCCACTCCACCGGTTGTCCGGCAGCATTCAGTCGCAGAATATACATAATTCAGCTCCCGCTTTCTCATCCATGACCCTCTTTTATTAACTTATCGAAATGAAATGCCCTTGCCAATGCCCCACTCCCGACAAAAGCCGCGCCCATTCCAGAGATGCAACCACAGGCGTGCTGTGCCGAAATCAGATAGTCCTCTTTTTCAGGGGGAAGTTTAGCTCTCTTGTGACAGAAGAACAGGAGAGTAATATAAGTAATTTCCCTCCTGAAAAGCGATTGATCAAATATCATAATAGACAGCTACCTAGCAAAAAGAATCAGGCCAATGTCATCAAAAAGAGAACCTGTGTTTTATCTGGACCTATTGCGTGTTGTGGCCGCAATAGCTGTGATTATGATCCACGTGCTGGGACCCTATCGCGAGCTTTACGGACAAATCCCCATGTCAGATTGGCTCACGGCAGTCACTTTTAACAGTTTTTCCCGCTGGTGCGTACCCATTTTTATCATGATCACCGGCATGCTGTTTTTATCGGACAAGCGCCCTTTTGACCTGAATTACTTCCTGAGACGACGGGTGATGAAAGTTCTGGTGCCCTTTCTTTTCTGGGCCGTGTTTTATTCCTTTCTGGCAGGACTCACACCCACTTTTGATTACGAGTGGACCAGGGCTATTAATACCCTGAAAGAACTTCCCTATGAAAGTACCTGGTACCACCTTGGTTTCTATTACTATTTTATTCCCCTTTATCTTGTCATCCCTTTTCTGAAGCCTGCTGTGCAGGCCATGCCCGATGACCTGCTTAAATTTATGGCAGGGGTCTGGTTATGGCTGACATTAAGTTACCTGATCAGGATCGAAACTTTCTGGCATATCAATACACTCCTGTACGGTGGTTATTTAATCTGGGGATATTGCCTTGCGAAGTATGATACCCGTAGGTATCAATCATTGATTATTTTTGGCGGTATTCTTGGACTGATACTCACTTTAGGCGGAGTGTTCTGGCTTAGCAACGAGAAAGGAACGTACAGTTCTGGTCGATTCAACTCTTATAAAACCATTAATACCGTTCTCGTGGCAACCATGGTTTTCTGCCTGGCCAAACACTACTGCGATAAATTTCAGGGGAGAAGCAAAAGCATTATTTCAATTCTCAGCCGTTACAGTCTGGGCATATACCTGGTACACCCTCTTCTGCTCTGGCCCGTCAGAGCCTACGACCTCTACCCTGCGAGTGCTATTATCATGATTCCCTTCTGGACTGTTGTGACCATGCTGGCCAGCACTGCAGTGGTCTGGCTACTCGGTCGAAGTCGTCTAACCCACTGGATCGTTCCCTGATCCGGAAGGTGTTGCAAAAGTAGCGGGCAAAGCTGAGTCACTTTTTAAAGCAGTACCAGCGAAGCTCAGGACTTTTGCAACAGCCTTTCTTATTGTCTTTTGAATAAAAATAGCTGTTTGATTATACGACTGCAGTTTTTTTCCTGCTTTTAAGGCTGTTAGGCATGGGCTTTTAATAAACAACGGTCATTAATGCAAAAGTGCTTTATTCTGAAGCCCTTGAGTTTTTTTCAGTCCAATGGACCTTCATGTTTTGGTCATAAGGGCTGAGCAATTGTGATTATTTCGCCAGCACATTTGATTATTTCCCAATATGTAACTAGCTTATTCGATGGCAATTAATCTTCAAGCCAGACAACTACACAAGATCATGCATAGTATCAAAGATACTCTATACACACTTATCAGCTTTCGTGTTGATATTTTTTAATTGAATAATTGGAATATTCAGACTTATCGACTAAAACGCTTGCTATAGAGTGTACTTGGAGTCGCCGAATAAAACTATTCAGGATCTTGGCATTTAAACAGATTAATAAAGATAACTTTTCCGATTATGAAGTCAGCAATTATTTTTATCTGGTTATTCATGACTGCTTCACATGCGACAGCTTCTCAACCCTTGACTCTCTGCCGTCAGGGAGCTTTAATTCCGGCTTACACAAGCAAGTCTTTTCCGATAATACTTCCTATTGAAAGAAACAGTGTTGAAAAATTACTACTTGATGCCTTCAAGAAAAAAGAAATACCAACTTTCCCAGTTTGGAAAAACCACTTTCTAGAGAGTGCAAC
>NZ_JAHHPQ010000678.1:0-2518 GCF_024606245.1 Endozoicomonas sp. SESOKO2 | reverse complement strand
CCCCGCTGTTCATCGCTGCACAAGAAAAGAACACCGATTGCGTGAAAGTCCTGATTCAGGCCGGGGCGGATCCCAACGTCCCCCGGACTGACAATGGCGCCACCCCACTGCTCATGGCTGCCCAGCAAGGCCATACCGACATCGTGAAAACCCTGATCGAAGCCAGGGCGGATCTCAACGCCAAAACCAAGAATGGCACCACCTCGCTGCATATCGCAGCCCGGAAGGGCCATACCGATATCGTGAAAGCCCTGACCGGGGCCGGGGCCGGGGCCAGGTAAGGAAAAGTGATTATTTAGTCACAGCAAAATTTATAGCCATAAAGCTGAACTATCTTATTTTCCTTGTGTCTAAGACGCATCTCTTATTGGCTAACAAAAATATTTTACTCATTATGGATGGTATTGCTCGCCCCCCTGTCCCTGTGGAAAATAACTCATCGCTGGAGTCCGATCTCTGCCCTATCTGTCTGACTCACTTCCATGGCCGTGATGTAGCACCTGTGGTTGTCAGGGCACACTGTTGTGGCAAGCACTTCGATCTGGATTGTATTTCGAAGTCTTTTGTTCAACAGCTCATCGGCTCACGCCGGTGCGCGATGTGTCGGCAAGACCCGATGCCTGTATTGAATCTGAGCACCGGTGAATCTCACCCGGATCAATTTTTCCCGAACCAGGCGTTTTTTGATGCTTGTATTAACGGGGATTTTGCGCGGGTGAACCATTCACTGGCAGAAGGAGTCAATGTCAATGCTGCTCTAGCTGATGATTTCACTGCCTTGATTTTGGCATCTGGTCAGGGGCACAGGGATATCGTCGAACGTCTGATCAACGCCGGGACGAATCTCAACGCTGCCCGTGAGAATGGTGCCACCGCACTACTCATCGCTGCCCAGCAGAATAAGGCCGACTGCGTCAAACTCCTGATCAGAGCCAAGGCGAATCTCAACGCCCAAACCGTGGGTGGCGCCACCCCGCTGTTCATGGCCGCCCAGCAAAATAGCACCGACTGCGTGAAACTCCTGATCGAAGCCGGGGCAGATCTCAACGCCGCCTGTTCAAATGGCGTCACCCCGCTGGCCATCGCTGCTGCAACAGGCAACAGTGACTGCGTGGAACTCCTGATCGAAGCCGAGGCAGATCTCAACGCCCGGGCTGAGGATGGCTCCACCCCGCTGATCATGGCTGCCCAGGAAAATAACATCGACTGCATGAAACTCCTGATCAGAGCCAAGGCGGATATCAACGCCCAAATTGGGGATGGCGTCATCGCGCTGCTCGTTGCTGCGTTGGAAAATAACAGCCACTACCTAAAAATCCTGATTGAAGCCAGGGCGAATATCAACGCCCGAACCAAGAATGGTGTCACCGCGCTGTTCATGGCTGCCCAACAAAATAGCACCGACTGTCTAAAAATCCTGATCGCAGCCAGGGCAGATCTCAACGCTGCCACGTCGGATGGCGCCACCCCACTGTGTATCGCTGCTGCGAAAGGCAATACCGACTGCGTGAAAGTCCTGATCGAAGCCGAGGCAAATCTTAACGCCCAGACTACAGGTGGCGCCACCCCTGTGTTCATGGCTGCCCAAGAAAATAAGACTGACTGCGTGAATGCACTGATCGAAGCCGAGGCAGACCTCAACGCACGGACTGCAGATGGTGCCACCGCGCTGTTCATGGCTGCCGGGAAGGGCAACACCGAATGCGTGAAAGCCCTGATCAAAGCCGGGGCAGACGTCAACGCTGCCCGAACGTCGGATGGCTCCACTCCGCTGCTCATCGCTGCTCAACAAAATAACATCGACATCCTGCAAGCCCTGATCGAAACCAAGGCGGATCCCAACGCACGAGCCACGAATGGCATCACCCCGCTGCTCATGGCTGTTGCGTTAGTCAATATCGACTGCATGAAAATCCTGATCGAAGCCAAAGCAGACATCAACGCCGCCTTGTCGGATGGCGCTACCTCGCTGCTCGTGGCTGTTGCGAAAGGCAATATCGAATTCGTGAAACTCCTGATCAGCGCCGGGGCTGATCTCAACGCTGCCTTGTCGAATGGTGCCACTGCGCTATCTATCGCAACCCGGATGGGCCATACCGACTGCGTGAAAGTCCTGACTGAGGCCGGGGCAAGGTAGGTGACAGAGGCAAGGCGGGGAACAAAAGAAAGGCGTTATGTTTTCCGGTAAACACGGCTTTCGGGTGTTCCCGTCTTACGAGTTTTTGAAATAGGTGAGATTGTTTAGCCACTGCAAACTTTGTAGCCATAGAGCTGAACTATCGTATTTTTCTTGTGTCCAATCCGTATCGCTCATTGACTAACACAGATGTTCTACTCATGGATGGCATTGCTCGCCCCCCTGTCCCCGGGGATACTCAAGTACCGCGGGAGGATACTCACTGTCCCATTTGTTTGGCCGAATTCCATGGCCGAGCTGTAGCGCCTGTGGTCGTCAAAACACAATGTTGTGGCAACCGCTTCGATCTGGACTGTATTTTGAAGTATTGTGTTGATCAGC
>NZ_JAHHPQ010000677.1:0-1046 GCF_024606245.1 Endozoicomonas sp. SESOKO2 | reverse complement strand
CCCCTCTGATACTCGCTCTCTGCGATAATCACACCGACTGCGCGAAACTTCTGCTCGACGCCGGAGCGAATCCCAATGCCCGGACTGAAAATGGCATCACCCCGCTATACGTCGCAGCCGAGAAGGGCAATACCGAATGCGTGGAACGCCTGATTGAGCTCGAGGCGGATCCCGACGCCGCCTTGTTGAGCGGCGTGACGCCGCTGTTTGTCGCTGCCAAAAATAATAACATCGGCTCCGTGAAGCGCCTGATCAACGCCGGGGCAAATCTCGACGCCCGGAGGACTGAGGACGGCTTCACCCCGCTGCAAATCGCAATCTTGTTGTGCAATTTCGAGTGTGTGGAAGGCCTGATCAACGCCGGGGCGGCTGTCAACATCAGGACTACGAGCGGAAGCACGCCTCTGCACATCGCAGTCGAGGAGGGCTATCAAGACTGCGTGCAACGCCTGATCAACGCCGGGGCGAATATCAACGCCCAGAGGACTAATGGCGCGACCCCGCTGTTATTAGCAGCCCGGGACGGCCATACCGAGTGTTTAAAACACCTGATCAGGGCCAGTGCGAATATCAACACCGCCTTGTTTGATGGCACCACCCCACTCTCCATCGCAACCGAGATGGGCAATGCCGACTGTGTGAGAATCCTGACCCACTTTGGAGCAAGTAAGGGTACAAAATAAAGATACCAGGTTATCCAGTCAGCACGATGAAGTAACACCGGAGGCCGGTGCGCAATAGGTCGGCATATCCGATGCCGGTGTTGCTTCAGCCACAGCAAACTTTATAACCATAGAACTGAACTTTCGAGCTGTTCTTGAGTCCAATCCGCATTACTTATTAACTAACACGGATATTCTACTCAATGGATGGCATTGCTCGCACTCCTGCCCCCGGGGACACTGAAGCACCGCAGGAAGACCCTGTCTGTCCCATTTGTTTTGGCAAATTCCATGGCCGTGCTACAGCGCCTGTGGTCGTCAAAACCCATTGTTGTGGCAACCGCTTCGATCTGGACTGTATTTTGAAGTATTGTGTTGATCAGC
>NZ_JAHHPQ010000676.1:0-1983 GCF_024606245.1 Endozoicomonas sp. SESOKO2 | reverse complement strand
GGAGCAGACCATCAATTCAGCCCGGAAGATTTCCCGGAGATGGGCTGTACCGTAAAAATTCTGCAAGGATATTATGAATTTTTACGGTACAGCCCATCTCCGGGAAATCTTCCGGGCTGACTTCATGGTCTGCTCCTGTTATGCCAGCAGCATAGCTAAGCCCCACTACTTTATGGGGGCTCTGGGCGACTCGCTGAAGTGTTTCTTCCCACTCCTGACTATTAAACACCAAAGGCTGAACCTGGGCCGGAAAAAATGGCCGGTTTGAGACAGGGATGAGGTACAGCTTGTCAGGTAGAGCGTGTTCAGGGAGCACCAGTCCGGTACCGGTACCCTTGTCTTCTACCTGTTCATCAGCTGAAATAACTTCGGGTTCCTGATTGTCCTGATCTGTCATAGTCTTTTCGGATTGCGTCTCGGAATGAATAGTTAGCGGATAATGCCTATCTGGAGTCATCTCCAATGATTTCAATAGGTGATGACATTAAGTATGGTTGAGTACAAGCTGCATGCCACTCAACTGACAAGATCATGGGAGTCAATGATATGAAAAGTTCTCAGCAAGTTCTGGATTTTTGGTTTGAAGGCGAGCCTCTTGGCGATGTGCAAATGTCCCGCTGGTGGAAGAAAAGTGAGGCTCAGGATCAGCGTATTCGCAATCAATTTGCTGGCTTGCCAGACAAAGTAGAGTCCGGAGGGTGCGACGAATGGCTGGAATCTGCTGAAGGGCGGTTGGCAGCAATCATTGTGCTGGATCAGTTTCCCCGGAATATGTTCCGGGGTGATCCCGGATCATTTAAGTACGATCGTACTGCTCTGGCGATTTCCAAAGAGGGGGTGGAGCTGGGGCAACTGGATCGGCTGACGGAGCTGCAACAGACTTTTTTTGTCATGCCTTTCATGCACAGTGAATCGCTTGAGGATCAGGATCAATGTGTGAGGCTGTTTGAAAGCATAGTTGGCGGGGCTGGAGACAGCTACCAACAATACCTTGCAGGTTCACTGGATTTTGCGGTCAAACATCGTGATATTATTGCCAGGTTCGGACGCTTTCCCCATCGCAATAGCCTTCTTGAACGAGAAAGTACCGATGAAGAATTGAGCTTTCTTCAGCAGCCTGGATCATCCTTCTGAGTTTTTATCATCACGTTGGTTGCAAAAATGGGAATAACGTATCGGCTGCTGTAAGATGGCGGGGCAAACAACAATAATAATACCCAAAGGATACTTATGAAAAAGTTGT
Organism: Endozoicomonas sp. SESOKO2; assembly: GCF_024606245.1. NCBI lineage: Bacteria > Pseudomonadati > Pseudomonadota > Gammaproteobacteria > Oceanospirillales > Endozoicomonadaceae > Endozoicomonas > Endozoicomonas sp. SESOKO2. The sequence goes on along the minus strand of NZ_JAHHPQ010000676.1, from coordinate 740 downwards.
TTATTGTCGTATTTGGGATGGCGCTCTGGCAATCAGCACACGCTCTTTCCATGAAGGGCGTCGAGATTCCTGATGTTGTGAAGGTGCCGGACGGCACTGTTTTACAACTTCAGGGTGCAGCAGTACGAACATGGTATTTGGTGGTAGACGGATACATTGGTGCACTCTACCTTGAAAACCCCTCCTCTGACGTTTACCACATACTCTCTGAAGAGAGTTATCAGAGAATGAGCTTCACTATTCTGTTATCGAAAATGAGCGCAAGACGAATGGCCAATGCGTTCTATGAAGCGATTCAGATCAATACTTCCGAAGAAGAGCAAAAGGATCTGGAAAAAGGTATTGCTCAGTTTATGGGTATGATTGATGGCACTCTGAAGAAAGGAGAGTCCGGAACCTTTGAATATATTCCCGGCAAGGGAGCGAGAGTCATTATCGCAGGAGAGGAGAAGGGGATTATACCTGGCAAGAAACTATTCAACGCAATACTAAAGGTATGGATTGGTGAAACTCCGCCCAACCAGAAGTTCAAAGAAGGCATTTTGGGTTTGAATACTGAAAGATAGTGCTTTCTACATTGGGGGGGCTTTCGGATTTGCTTTGGGCAAGTGTTTGAAGGCTTCAGATGAATTGTCAATATCGATAGTTAATTTATGACTTGAATTCAGGCAATGTTTTTCTCTTCTCAGCCGATGCATGGATAGAGGTGCCGTCGATCAGCCAAGAGGAGAAATGTGATG
>NZ_JAHHPQ010000675.1:0-4205 GCF_024606245.1 Endozoicomonas sp. SESOKO2 | reverse complement strand
GAACAGGCACGCTGGTATGCACTGTCAGCCGAAGAACTGACAATCAAGGTGCTTCAGGACGAGTTTGATGAGAGCGATGAAACCGTGAATCTTGGCCAAACCTGGGCCACGGGGGAAGTGACTTTTCCGATGGATAGTGGGGCAATCAAGGGAGAAATTTCCGACGCTCAGGCTTGTTTAAACCTGAATGCTTTGCAGGCATCGGATAAAGAAGGGCAGACTTCGGTTGAAGTCAAAGTATTTCAATCCCTGATGGAAGCACTGGAAATTGAGTCCTATCAGGCCGAAATAATTGCACAATCAACCAGAGACTGGGTAGACAATGACAACACCCAGGCATCAGGCATCGGCGCGGAAGACAGTTATTACCAGTCTCTGCCAGTGCCCTATCTGGCCAGTAATACCAGTATGAGATCGGTTTCGGAGTTGAGAGCGGTTAAGGGCGTCAATGCCAAAATCATGAGAAGGGTCAAACCTTATATCTGTGCATTGCCGACCACCGAGATGAAGATCAATATTAATACTCTGTCGCCAGATCATGCACCGGTGCTCAGTGCCCTGTATTTGGGTGAGCTTCCCTTAGAGCAGGCAAAAGGGGTATTGGAACAGAGGCCGGAGGATGGCTGGAAGAGTGTGGATGAGTTTATTCAGCAACCGTCTCTCTCCAACTTCAGTGCCGGAGGCACCCACGAATTGATGTCGGTGGACAGTCAGTATTTTGTGATGACTGCAACCGCTTCCTATGCGGACTCCAAAGTCCGAATAAAAAGCCTGCTGCGGCGGGAAGAAGAAAATAAGTTCAGTGTCATTCGCCGAGAGTTTGGGGGGCTTGGGTGAGCCAGCATCTTATCATCGGGCTGCCCGGAGATCCCGGACAGCCCGTTCACTGGCAACGCTATCCAGTAGAGCAAGAGCCAGTGATTCTGGCCGCAGAAGAGGGAAAAACCTCCTCTGGCATTCTGCCGTCTGTTGAAGACCTGGGAACACTGGCGGAGTTATTCCCGGATACCAAAACCATTGCCCTGGTTCCCACGGAGCTGGTCAGTGTTCACTGCCTTCAGGTTGAAGGCAGGCTGAGCAAGGCGGTATTAAAGTCACTGCCTTTTCGTCTGGAAGATGATCTGGCTGAGGACGTAGACGATCTTCATATTTCGGTCATCGCGAGAGAAGGGGCTCAGGTTTATCTGTCCGTGGTCGCTCATTCGAAAATGGCTTTCTGGTGTGAAGCAATGAATCAGTCCGGCCTTAAAGTCAAAACCATGATTCCCGAAGCTTTGGCTCTGCCCTGGACCGAGGGAGAGTGCTCGGCGCTGGCCATGGATGAACGTTGGATACTGCGGGATAGCCGCTGGCAGTGGGCTGCCTGTGATCCATCCTGGCTGAGCTTCTATCTGGCAGCAGACGACTCGGAAGAGACGCCTCTGAAAGTGAACAGTTTCAGCGAACTACCTGAGAACCTGACGGGGGAATGGAACCGGGAAGCTTCGGGCCCTGCTCTGGAAGTATTGGCAGCGGGTGCGGTCAGTGCTGACTCACAGAAGAACAGCCCCAACCTGTTGCAGGGTGTCTGGCAAGTTGAGTCATCCATCATCAAGAGCCTGAAACCCTGGAGGCTGGCTGCCGGACTCCTGGCTTTTACCATTACTCTGTTTATGGCTCAGGCAGTATTGAAATCGGTACAGTTGGAACAACAGGCTGATCAGCTTCAGGCGCAGGCGCATAAGATCTACAGTGACATGTTCCCCGGTGAGCGGATTGTGCGTCTACAGTCGCAAATGAGGCAGAAGCTAATGGCCTTGAAAAGTAACAACAGCGATGACTCGGGTCTGCTGAAACTGCTCGATCAGACTGCACCCTTGTTTAAACAATATCCCCAACTCAATCCTGTTACTTTGTCGTATAACCAGTCTCAGCAATCACTGCGGGTGGAAGCCACTGCGAAGGATTTTGATACTTTTACGGCATTCCGGGAAGAGTCGGGTGAGCAACTGGTGATCACGGTTGAAACACTGGAGAAGAGTGGTGATATTGCCAATGGTACGCTAATCATCAGGGGGAGTGATTCATGAATGACATCATGGAAGGCTTCAATGAGCGCTGGCAACAGGCTCAGAGTTTCTGGCGTGGCCTGAGTCGGCGCGAGCAGCAACTCTGTATGGTGGCAGGGGCATTTATTATTGTCTGGTGCATTTGGCAGGGTATTTTAAACCCTTTGTCAGAACGTCAGTTAGCTGCCGAACGGAAGCTGGTGGCCAGTCAGAAGTTGTTGGCTTCTGTACAGGAACAGGCCAGTGAGATTGTCAGGCTACGTCAGGGTCAGCCAGACAAGGGCCGCTATCTGGTTTTACCTCTGGACCAGATGGTGAATAAAACCGCAAAAGATTTTGATCTGCGCATCACCGGGGTGCGAACTGTTCGTGATTCATTGCAGGTCGATCTTGATACAGTGGGCTTTGATCGTTTACTGGCATGGCTAGTCAATCTTCAACAGCAGGGAGGAGTTGAGATCAGGGAGTTGGAGGTAGAAGCTGCCGAAAAGCCCGGTCATGTGATCGTTAAGGCTTTGAGAATACATAGAGCCTTCAGCAGTGAGACAGCCTTCAGCGAGAGTTAAGACATATGAAGAGAATCATTACTCTGGCCGCACTGGCCGCAGTTTCTTACACAGGTTGTATGCTGGCAGAGCTACCAGCCGCTTTTGTCTGGCGTCATGCACCCAAAATGCCGGGGATTGAACTCGAAGGTCTCTCAGGCTCACTCTGGTCGGGTTCAGCGCAGGAATTAACCATCAACGGTATCGGGCTTCAGGAAGTCAGTTGGGATCTCCAGCCTTCTGCACTGCTGACCGGAAAGGTCAGCGCGAACGTTGAGGTCGGTGATCATTTTTCTGCCGTTGTGGGTCAGGCGACAGTGACCTACAGTCCTCAGGGTGTGACGATTGAAGATCTTCAAGCAGACGCTTCGGCAGGCTGGTTGCAGCAGCTTGTTCCCATGCCGGTTCCGGCAACCGCCAAGGGTAATATCAATCTGGTGGCAAACTCCCTGGTTTATGAAAAAGGTCTGTGTGTCGAGCTGGACGGTCACATGACATGGGAAAGAGGGCGAATCAGCAGTCCTCTGGGTGACGTGAAACTGGGTAAAGCAGATGCTGATCTCACCTGCAAGGGAAATACTCTGCAAGGTAAAATTCGCCAGTCATCCGAATTTCTGACAACAGATGCCGTTTTCAGCTTTAATCTTAACGGCAGCTATTCGTTGAACGGGAAAGTGTCTGAAGGTGAGGCCCTGCCAGAAACCATGAAAGACGGCATGCAATTTCTTGGAAGGCCGGATTCTCAGGGGCGCTATCCTTTAACATTTAAAGGGCGAATTTAATTCGCAGTTTTCAAAATGATCTGGCCGCATATTCAGGGGCACTCTACCTGAAAGCTTTCGTGTCAATCATTGAACTCTTCAGGCAGGCTTCACCACGTAGCCCCCGTACCAGCAAGCCAGAGAGTCGCCTCAATAAATCACCTGTTATCAGCTGTCGGCCCGGGATCAGTGACTTTACCCGGCAGCGTGTCATTGATCCGATCCCATTGTTCATCTTTGATTGCTGTGCGAGCAGTCGTAGCAAGCCTGAACGCCATACTCTATATCATTTTCAGGTGTCCTTTCGGTCAGGTTACTGATGCACTGCCTGGTCGATTGGATAAGAATACCCACCTAATATTAAATCCAATTTGGTCTTGGAGAAAATCCTTTTAAGTCTGTGCTAAAATCCATAAAAGTCTTAATGATAATCCATTTTGGACGGATGATTTCACCATGTCCTATATCCCCAGAGTCATTGAGCCTTATCTTCAGGCGTGTTTGGCTGATACGCCGGTGGTCGTGATTACCGGTCCTCGACAATCGGGCAAAACCACCCTCGCCCGACATTTTCTGAACCGGCCTGAATATGAGGAGACCAGTAGCTACCTGACTCTGGATGATGAGAATATTCTTGCCATTGCCCGTAACGATCCCATCGGTTTGCTGCGTAGCCAGTCCCGGCCAGTGGTGATTGATGAGGTGCAGCGGGCACCTGAGCTGATTCGCAATTTGGAGCGGGGAAGTTTGTCTTGCGGATTACGCCAGCCCAAACGAATAAAGGCCGCTGCCTCGTCATCGGATTCCAGCATATCTTTACCGGCAAACAGACTTTGATTCGTCAGTTCACC